>JAPUJM010000220.1 GCA_027296205.1 Actinomycetota bacterium | reverse complement strand
GGCCCGGCTTCCACGCCGCGATGAGGCGCTCGGCTAGCGCCCACCTGCAACAGAAGACATCCTGCTGGTCACACCACTCACGAGCAGACCAAAATTGGAGACCATAGAAAGACAAGCGGCGGACCAAGCCGAAGTTCAATGAGCCTGCACTATTGCGCCGGGCCCTCCCGGTAGATGTCGGGATCCAAACGTCCGTCTGCCTGGAGATAACCCACGAGACCCCGCTCGAGCCGGGCGAGAGCATGATCAACGAGAATGTAGCGCCCGGGTACATCGAGCTTGAACTCGACCATCGCGGCACCGCCCGGCGGCACCAATATCGTCTGCACGCCAACGATCGGAGGCGATCCGAGCGCTCCCCACTCATGCGTCCGGTCAAAGCTCTCGCCGATAACGTGGAAGGATGACGTGAAATTCGGACCACCTACGCCGAAGAAGATCCGAACGGTCTCGCCAACCTCGGCACGCAAGGGGTACTCTCCGGTGAGCGCGCCGACCGATCCGTTGAAAACAAAGTATTCAGGGGCCTCGTCGAGCAACTTCTCGACGCTGAATTCCTGATAACCACGCATCGCGAACGGAGCTTCGGTATAGATCTCGCCCTGCATCACATAGAATTCCCGGTCGACGGGCGCCAGGCCGCCTTCAGGCTCAACGAGAATCAGCCCGTACATGCCGCTCGCTATGTGGTGCGCCACCATTGGCGTTGCGCAGTGGTAGACGTAAAGGCCAGGGATTAGAGCCTTAAACGTGAAGACCCTTTCCTCTCCGGGAGGGACCTGCGTCAGGGTCGCGCCGCCACCGGGGCCGTTGACGGCGTGAAGGTCGATCGAGTGTATCATCCCACTGTCTTCGGGGTTGCGAACCAGGACCTCGACGGTGTCTCCGACGCGCACCCGCATGAAGGGTCCCGGCACCTTCTTATTGAAGGTCCAGTAGGTATAGGTCGTCCCACGCATCAGCCGGCCCTCCAGCTCCACGGTGTCGAGCTCGTATCGGACCGTCGTGGGCGCACGCTCCCCTATGGGCGGCGGAAGATCGGCCGGATTACGAGCGATGCTTACGGCAACAGGCTCCTCTTCAGGGACGGCCGCTTGGACGACAATTTGTCCTTCCATTCCCGCCTCCCGATGGCCGGGCACCTTGCAGAAATACACGAACTCCCCCGGGCCACCGACGCGGAATACGATCGTGCTGCTCGCGCCCGGCTTAACGACGAGCGCGGAAGCGGCCCCGAACTCAGAAACAACGACATCGTGTTCCGCGCCTTCGCCATTAATGAGTGTCAACTGAACGACATCACCTTCTTCAACGACCAGGGTGGGGTTCACGACCTCGTTGATGTCGCCGCCGTAACCGATATAGACGAGTTTGCCTTGAGCGATACCGGTAATTAGCGTGAAAGACACGTCCGGGGTGTAGGACACATCGGCCACCGCTGATTCGGCTTCGCTCGTCGGGCTTTGCGCGACGACACTGCCCGCCACGAGGGCCGAGGAGGTAAAGACGACGGTTGCAACCAGAGCGGCGGTTAATGTCCGCAAGCCACGGTCAATGATGTGGTTGGCTACGCTGCTCATGTTGGTTTCTTCTGCAGTAAATTCCGCTTTCCCGCACTTCTCCATGAATGCCTTCATTTTCTCGAAGTCCGGTTTGCCGTCCTCGCCACAGCACGCACTCGCCATCTCTTCCATCATCACTACAATCCTCTTTGAAGTCTTGATCGGGGGCACCCCATCTCACCACTGTCCCTCCCATAAATTCTATCCGGGGCAGAAAAGCTCGCCATTTAGGGCGATGCCTCGTAGCGTCGGGGCATGCAGAGAATCCTTATCTCCCTACTCCATGGCATCCTCGCAGGCTTGCGAAGCCGCGCGGCGCTGCAGCTCGAGGTTATCGCTCTTCGTCATCAGCTGGGCGTTTTACAGCGTAGCCGGCGAACCCGGATCCGCTTGAGCCGGCTGGACCGAGCCCTCTGGGTTCTGCTCTACCGCCTTTGGTCCGGCTGTCTTGGCGCGGTGGTGATCGTCAAGCCCGATACGGTGGTCCGATGGCATCGCACAGGCTTTCGTGCCTTTTGGACCTGGAAATCACGCCCACGCAGCAGAGGCCGGTCGCCGGTCCCGGCGGACATCAGAGCCCTGATCCGACGGATGTGTCGGGAGAACCCCTTGTGGGGCGCACCGCGGATCCATGGTGAGCTGCTCAAGCTGGGGATCGATATCAGCCAGGGCGCGGTGTCCAAGTACATGATCCGGCATCCGCAGCCGCCCTCTCAGACGTGGCGCAGTTTCCTGCGTAACCATCTGGGTCATTTGGCATCCGTTGATTTCTTCGTCGTGCCGACTGCGACGTTCCGTCTCTTGTTCGTGTTCATCGTCTTGCACCACGAGCGCCGTCGCATCGTGTATTTCGGCATCACCACAAATCCCACGTCAACATGGGCGGCCCAGCAGATCCGGGAGGCTTTTCCATGGGATACGGCGCCAGGCTACCTGATCCGGGATCGCGATGGATCCTACGGCGTCGCCTTCCGCTCTCGGCTTCAGGCCTTGGGAATCAATGAGGTTCTCACCGCCCCACGATCACCTTGGCAAAACGCCTATGTCGAACGGGTGATCGGCTCGATCCGCAGGGAGTGCCTGGATCACGTGATCGTCCTGAATGCGGGGCACCTACGGCGGCTCTT
>JAPUJM010000022.1 GCA_027296205.1 Actinomycetota bacterium | reverse complement strand
GGGCCTATTTCCACGTCGACCGTCATCAACTGCACGGCCGGTTGGTCTTCACTGATTGCGGCCATGGCAGGTGTCACCCTTCCCATCACAACACGCCCACTTCAGGCTGCGGTCACCGAACCGGTCAGGCTTTTCCTCCACCCGGTGATCGTCTCGGGAAGCCTGCACACCTACGTGAGCCAGACGGCTCGCGGCGAGCTCGTGTTCGGGGCCAGCGTCGACCCGTTCGCCTCTTACTCCACGAGGGGGTCGCTCGAATTCACCACAGACCTGGCCGGCCACATCCTCGAACTGATGCCCGCGATCGGAAGCATGCGGCTTCTGAGACAGTGGGCCGGGTTGTGTGACATGACCCCCGACTATGGCCCGATCATCGGACCGACAGAAGTGGACGGTTTCTATGTCGATGTTGGATGGGGCACCTACGGGTTCAAGGCCGGGCCGGTGGCCGGGGAATCGGTGGCCGCGATGATCGCCGACGGAAAACCGGGTGACTTGATCGAGCCATTTGGCCTGAACCGATTCGAGAGGGGAACGCTGACGGCCGAGAAGAGCGCAGCGGCGGTGGGGCACTAATGCTCCGGCTCGTGGAGTACTAGTCATGCTGGTGATCATCTGCCCCAACTGCGGGCCCCGCAACGACAACGAATTCAATTTCCAGGGTGAGGTCATCCCCCGTCCATCGGTGGACCTCGACCCGGCCGTCTGGCGCGGATACCTCTACATGAGAAGCAATACTTCGGGCTGGCAGAGGGAACGCTGGTTCCACGTCTCTGGCTGTCGCCGATTCCTCAACATCGAGCGCAACAACGTCACGAACGAGATCAGGATGGTCGCTGAGGTGGGAGAAGACACGGCGTGAGACGCTATCGACTGGACCCTCAGCGGGGTGAGGTCATCGACCGCTCGAAAACCGTCTCTTTCCACTGGAACGGGAGGCGGTATGAGGGTTTCGCGGGCGACACCATCGCCTCGGCACTGGCCGCCAACGGAGTGCGAGTCTTGTCGAGGAGCTTCAAATATCACCGACGTCGCGGTCTCCTCACCGCCACTTATCACGACCCCAACGCCATGGTCCAGGTCGGGGATGAGCCAAACGTGCGGGCGGCTCACCAGGTTTTGAGCGAGGGTATGGAAGTCTCGGCGCAGAACGTCTGGCCATCTCTCTCCTTCGACGTCAAGGCGGCCAACCAGTTGGTGTCACGCTTCCTCCCCCCGGGCTTCTATTACAAGACCTTCATGGCACCCCGCGGCTTGTGGCCCTGGTACCAACGAGTTCTGGGCCGATTCGCCGCTGGTGGAGTGGTCGACCCCGAGCATCATTCGGCTGAATACGACCACCGCTACGCACACCCCGACGTCCTGGTGGCCGGTGGCGGTCCCGCAGGGATGGCTGCGGCCATTGCAGCAGCCGAGTCCGGAGCATCGGTGATCCTCGTCGAGGAGGAGCCCGCCCTTGGCGGCCATCTCCGTTTCGGGGATGACGGCGATCTCCGGGCTCTGGCCGATCTGAGGGCAGCCATCGAGGCTCAGCCCGCCATCGAGGTGATGACTGATGCAGTGGCGGCCGGTCGCTATGACCACAACTGGGTGTCGGTGGTGCAACGTGACATGGCTCACGTCGAGGAGCGGCTGGTGCTGGCTCGGGTCAAGCATCTTGTCGTCGCCGCCGGAACCCTGGAGCGGCCCTATGTGTTCAAGGGCAACGATCTCCCAGGTGTAATGCTGTCCACGGCGGCGCGTCGGCTGACCAATCTCTATGCGGTCAAGCCCGGCGATAGGGCCGTGGTGCTGACGGCCAACCAGTCAGGTGATGCGACCGTTGCCGATCTGGCCAGCGCGGGCGTCGAAATCGCTGCTGTCCTCGATGCGCGGAACGGAGAGACAGTCGTCGAGGCGTCCGGCAGAAAAGGCGTGGAGACGGTCGTCGACTCGACCGGAAAGCGGACTGACGCTGACCTGTTGGTGACCGCAACCGGGTGGACCACCTCTACGGCGCTGCTCAACATGGCCGGGGACCGGCCTGTCTATGAATCGAGGGCAGCACGGTTTCTTCCCTCCAACCTGCCTCCCAACGTCCTGGCAACGGGTGGATTGGTCGGAGACGGCACCACAGACCAGTTGATAGAGCACGGATCGGCGGCGGGGCGAGAGGCTGCACGCCGCGCCGAGGCCGTCAAAGCCACATGGCAGGGGGCGACCTTTCAAGTCGTACCGGGAGAGATCCCGACCCTCGACGTCGACGACCACCCAGAGCTATTCCGATCGACGACCCACGGGCTAGTCGACTATTCCGAGGATGTGACCTCGGAGGATCTCTTCGCCGCGGCGGAAGAAGGCTACGACTCGATGGAGTTGGCCAAGCGGTACACCACCGCAGGCATGGGGCCGGTTCAGGGCAAGTTAGAAGCGGTCAATGCCCTCGCCGTCCACGGTGAGGCCATCGGAGTCAGACTTCTGGATACCTCGACCACCACCTGGCGGCCCCCATATGCACCCATCCGATTGGGAACACTTGCCGGCAGACACCACGAGCCGTTCCGCCACTCCCCAATCCAGCCCTGGCATGAGATGCACCACGCCAAACCGTTGGTAGCCGGGCAGTGGATCCGCCCCGATCACTACGGCGACCCCGAAGCCGAGGTCCGAGCGGTGCGAAGCGGTGTCGGGATCATCGACGTCAGCCCCCTGGGAAAAATCGATCTGCGGGGAAAGGACGTGCCCAGACTGTTGGAGTTCGTCTATGTCAACAAGTGGTCGAAACTCGAGGTGGGCAAGGTCCGTTACGGGGTCATGTGCGCCGAGGACGGGGTCATCATGG
>JAPUJM010000219.1 GCA_027296205.1 Actinomycetota bacterium | reverse complement strand
CCACGACAGGGCGTTCAACCGCGGGAAGGCAACGTCGCGGGCACCGATCATCAGCGGGATCAGATAATTCATGAACGCAGCCGAAGCCGGCATGATGAAGAGGAAGATCATCGTCGTGGCGTGCATGGTGAACAACGCGTTGTAAGCGCCTGCCGTGAGGAACTCGGCATTGGCCTGGGCCAATTGGACCCTGAGCAAGAGGGCTTCGAGGCCGCCAATGATGAAGAAGGAGAAGGCGGCGTAGCCATACATGATGCCGATCTTCTTGTGATCGACCGTGGTCAGCCATGACCAGATTCCGTAAGCCGAGGATGGGCGTTTGAAGATCGTCGTCCGCGGACGCTCGGCTGTGACCGTCATTTGTTGCTCCCCAGCCAAACGATCAAATCGTCGATCTCCTGCTCGGTAAGTGCCAGATTCGGCATGAAGCTACCCGGTTTCACATTGGGCGGATCCGCCAGCCATTTCTTGAGGGCTGCGTCATAGCTCTCCCCCTCCTCGGGAAGGCTGGCGCCCGCAAACACGCTCCTCGAAGCGAAATGTGTCAGATCCGGACCGTTGAAATCCTCCCGCTGGATAATGTTCGAGGCCGAGTCGTCGTCAAAGCGGACTGTGTGACATTGGATACAGCCCTTGTTGGTGAAGACTTGATAGCCGTCATATTCGGGCATCCCCTCCACAGGAAGCGCCGCCGGCTTCTGCTGATCGGCGACCCAAGCTTCAAAGTCGGAAGGCTCCATAGCCAGCACGCGGGCTCGCATCAGTGAATGAGACAGACCACAGAACTCGGCGCATTGGCCCCAGAACTCGCCGGGCTCGTACGACTCGAGTCTCAACAAGGTGACCTGGCCCGGTACCATGTAACGCTTTCCATGGAGAGCAGGAATCCAGAAGTTGTGAAGGACGTCATCGGACGTCATCACGGCGCATATCTCTTGACCCGCCGGAATGACCATCACATTGGCTGTGTCGATCCCCTGGGCCGGATAGTGGTACTCGAACCACCATTGGTGGCCTATCACCTCCACCTTCATCGAGTCAGCATCACATCCGGTGAGCTCGAACACTGCTGAGACCGTCGGCACCGAAATCGCGGCAAGGATCAGAGCCGGGATAACTGTCCAGGCGACCTCGAGCCTGGTGTGGCCATGTGTTTGCTTCGGCTCCTCCGCATCGTTCTCGCCCCGATCCCGGAAAACAAAGAGCATCACGATGATCGCGCCAATCACCAGCACGAAGACAACAGTGGCTATCCAAAAGACCATCCAGAAGAGGCCATCGAGCCGCTCGGCATTGGGACCGGCCGGTTCGAACGTCGTCATCGGAGCATCTTGAATCTCGATAAGCGAACAGGATGCGAGAAAGGCGGTGGTGCCGACCAGCGCAGTTAGACGAGATAAACGGTGACGGGACCGGGCCATCGTGACGGCATCATACGGAGAATCCGAACGTCCGCCCAACTTCGAGTGGAACAGGGCGGATCAGGAGGACACGGCTGCAAACGCCCGTGACAACTCCTCGTCAGAAGCGGCTCCTTCGAAGGAGGCACGCACCACACCCCCGGCGTCTGTCACGAAGACCCAAGGCTCCGACGGGAGACCCCAGTCGACCACCGAAGGGACAAGGATCAACTCATCGAACGAGCTCACATGAATGTTTTCGTAGACCTCGATATGGACGTAGTTGAGGGAGGGGAACCCAGCCGACAGCTCCTTCACCTGGTCCAACAGTGGCCCGCATGCCTCAGACGTGCACCAGGCCGGAGTGGCAAAGATGATCACTGAGGGACCCGACCCGACTGCCTCAGCCACGGTGAGGTCGTAGAACGACGGGTCGGGGCTCGGGTCCGACGTGAGATCAGCAAGATCCGTCTCGGCCAAAGTGCGAGTTTCCGATCGAGGCGCCTCGTCGCCTGGGCTCACCACGAGCGGTTCATCGACCGTCACCAAGCCCACGGGCCCCAGCTCCCCGAGTCGGCCGGCGTCCAGTGTCAGCTGGAATGTCCCCGGTCCCGGAATGTCCATATAGAAGGCGTAGAGACCTCGAACATCGGGCACCAGCCAAACAAACTCGCCCTGGTACTCACCCAGCGGCGATCCGGTGCGGTCTCGAAGCGTCGCCACGACCTCGATGTCAGGAGCGGCGAGATGCCCGCCCGTCGCCAAGTCGGTCAAGGCGATCATCACTCGTTGTTGACCTACGCCCACACTTCCCGGAGACGAGACGATCCGAGGCAACGCCGTGGAATCAGAGGAGCAGGCCGCGAGAAGCAGACCACAGAGCACCAACCCCAGGGCAAGACGCTTCAAATCAGGACGTCCAGCATCACGGCGGCAAAGAGAACAGACAGGTACACGGTCGAAGTGGTGAACAATCGCATCGCCTGGCTGGGGTCCCGATAGACCCGCCAGGTGTCCCAGAGGAACCAGGCGCCGAGGACGAGCGCTGCAATGAGGTAGATCCACGACATGTCGCCGAGGGGAACGAGCAACAGTGAGACCCCAACCATCAGACCCGTGTAGAGCAACATTCGCCGGGTGGTGACTTCGACACCGGCCACCACCGGGAGCATGGGAACACCGGCCCGCTCGTAGTCGTCCTTGTAACGCAAAGCCAGGGCCCAGAAGTGCGGTGGCGTCCAGTAGAACACGATCAGGAACAGCACCCAGGCGGATACGCCGACACTTGCCGTCACGGCCGCCCAGCCCACCAGCACGGGCGCGGCGCCGGCAGCCCCGCCAATGACGATGTTCTGAACCGATCTTCGCTTGAGGGCGATGGTGTACACGAACACGTAAAAGAGGAGGGCAGCGGTGGAGATCGATGCCGCCAGCAGATTGGTGGTCACCGCCAGCCATGCGAATCCGGCGATGCCGAGCGCCACCCCAAGCACCAGTGCGTTCCTCGGTGGCACCTCGTGGCGGGCGAGCGGCCGGCCACGGGTTCGATTCATCAATTCATCGATGTCCCTGTCCAGGTAGCTGTTGAGCGCATTCGCCCCGGCGGCCGAGAGGGTTCCACCGATGAGGGTGGTCAA
>JAPUJM010000218.1 GCA_027296205.1 Actinomycetota bacterium | reverse complement strand
ACAGCCTTCGACCCGCAAACTTGGACCTAGATCGCCACTAGCCTCCGCAACCGCATGGAGCTACTGAGTCTCGCCGATCTTCTCGATGTTCAAACCCTGGATCTGCAGATCGATCGCCTCCTCGAGAAACGGGAGTCCCTGCCCGAGTTGGAGATCTATAAGAGGGCCGACTCCGAGCTTCAGGACCTCGAGGCGAAAAGAGACGCCTCTGCCACGATTCTGAGACAGCTCGAACTTCAGTTGGACAAGTCGGAGGGGGAGTTCGAGATTCTCGAGACGAAGCTGAACGAGCACGAGACCCGGTTGTTCGCCGGCGGGATGAGCGCCCGGGAGACCGAGTTCATGCGGCTTGAAGTTCAGGGGTTGAGAGGACAGCGTGACGCAATGGAGGAGCGGGTCCTCCAGATGCTGGAGGACATCGACCCGGCCCGCGACGAGGTCAATTCACTCAATACCGAAATCGAAGCAGCGAACAGTGAGAAAACGGAGCTGGAAACGTCTATCAAGCGGCAGTGGAAACAGATCGACGGGGAATTGGCACGCAAGGAGGATCGGAAGAAGGAAGCCGTTCGCCCGATAGATGACGACCTCATGGAGCTTTACGAGAAGCTGCGACGGATCAAAGAAGGTGTCGCTGTTGCCACTTACGACCACAGCGTTTGTGGTGGATGCCACATGACTCTCTCGCCGGCTGAGGAGATTGAGGCGTTCAGCTCCGAGTTGCCTCGATGCGTGCATTGTCGCAGGATCCTCGTCGCTTGACTCATGCTGTTCTGGCACCTCGGGGCGAGCCTGTGGCTCTTCCGGTGGATCTTTCGCGATCCCAAGGTCGATATTCGGTTTCTGCTCTTTGGTGCGATCCTTCCTGACCTGATCGATCTTCCGATCGGCACCCTTATCCTGGCTGATCGCTACTCCACAGGAGAGCTTTGGTTTCATTCCCTGCTCTTGCCCAGCATCTACATGGCTCTGGTTCTCGTGTTCACCCGACGGGGACGACGCCGGCGCGCCTGGATGGCATTGGGAATCGGGTGGCTGCTACATCTCGTCCTGGACGCCATGTGGGTGAGCCAGGAGGTCTTTCTCTGGCCGTTCTTCGGGTTGGAGATTCCCGCCGGAGAGGCACCATTCTGGTCGCTGGCGTGGGAGCGCGCCCTGTCCGACCCCTGGCGCTGGATCAAAGAGGTGGCAGGTCTCGCCTACCTGACATGGCTCTGGTTGGCGCTGGGTCTCAACATCGAGGAGCGACGCCGGGACCTGTGGCCTACGGGGAGACTGCCCGGATATGTGGGCGATGAGACCTAGTCGATTGCTGACTGCGATGGCTGTGGCCCTGGTCGCCTGTGGTGGAAGCGCCGAGATCACCTCTCCGAGTGGCACCGCGGGCCCCGGAGCCGCCACGCCCGAGGAGGCCGTGCTGGAACTCATCGACCATCTCAACGCCCCCGATTTCAGCGCAGCCATTGATCTTGCCGTGCCCAATCATGCTGCCCTGGCGTCTCTCGGGGAAGGAGCGACTTTCAGTGAGGTGGCCGCCGCTCTGCGAGGCGGTGATGCCTCGGTTGCCGCCAACTTCTGGGCCGGGTTTGCCCAGGGCTCGGGGAATTATCTCACCGGCGCGGTCACCACGGCCGAAGGCTCCGCAGTCAGTCAGGACGGCGAGGACTTTCAGACAATCGTCATCACCCCCGAGACGGGTGGCGATCGTGTGATGGTGCTTCGAGACATCGACGGCTATCGGATCGACCTCTTTGCCTCGTTTGGCCCGGGACTCGCCGACAAGATGCTCGCGCCGGTGGAGCGGCTGCTCGCCACACAGACCGACGATGCGCTGGTGATCCTCACCGAGCTCAAGAGCATCGTCCCGTCGCTCATGGTGGCCACCGGCCTGCCTGGGTTGTCACCGATCGTGATACAGCAACTCGTTCAACTGGTCGAGCTGATCACGAGAGTCGGCTGAACCTGTTTCTACGCGCCGGAAAGTGATCTGAGGGCGGGGAGGACCTCGCTGCCCAGCAGGGTGATGAGGGCGGGTTGGTCGAGGGATGCCATCTGAATGGTGACGATGTCGGCGTCCAGCCCCTGCACCAGGGGCCGGTAGACCTCTACGATTTGATCAGCGGAGTCCACCCGGCTGTAACGGCCGAGGACTTCTTCGCGGGGGAGCTCGTCGGCTCGCTCCCTGAGTGTTCGGGGGTCGACCGCTTCGAGCCGACCGGGCGCACGCAGCCCTCGCCAGGATTGAAGGGCCTCCCAGGCCTCCTCGTCATTCGAGGCAAACAGCGCCCAGCGTGTCGTCAGAACCGTCGGATCCGGGTTGCCGGAGTCAGATGCGGCTTTCTCGAGGGGCTTGATCACCCGTTCGATGGTTTCGGCTGGGTCCTTGACAGATGCGATGACTCCCTGGGCAAGTTGACCGGCAAGAGTGGCCGACTTCGGTCCGCCCGCAGCCATCAGGATCGGCACCGGTCCCAGCGGAGGCGAGTAGAGCCGGGCCCGATCGGTCCGGTAGTACTCGCCGTCGAACGTGAGCTTGTTGCCGTCGAGCAACTGTCTCATGATCTGCAGTGCCTCCGACATGCGGGCGTTGCGCTCGGCATACTTTGGGAACTCGTAGCCGAGGGGCCCCTCGTTGATGTTCTCACCGGTGCCAACCCCGAGAGTGAACCGCCCACCCGACAGACGGTCCAGCGTGGCAGCGGCCTGGGCGACGACCCCCGGGTGGTATCGGAATAGCGGGGTCGTCACTCCCGTGGCCAGTTCGAGACTCTCGGTTGCCTGAGCCATCGCCCCGATCGTCGAGAAGGCGAAACCGGAAGCGGAGAAGTCGTCGACCCATGGATGGAAATGCTCCGACACGACGACCATGTCGAATCCCGCCTTTTCGGCAAGGACGGCATGGGACACAAGGTCCTCGGGCTGCCATTGCTCATGGCCGCAGAAATAGGCGAACCTCGTCATCAGGGCTCCTTTCGACGTGAGCGTCGATTTTGGCAGGTCTACTGGTAACTGACGTAGACGGGAGTCGGCTCCTTGCTCATGGTGCTCTCCGGGCTGGGTGGCCCTGGTTCGTCCTCGTCGAAAAAGTTCTTCCAACCCCACGACCAGTGAGCGTCGGCGGCTTCCTTTGTCAGGTTGAAGTAGGTTCTGTTCTTCTGCGGCTCGGTGCCGTTGCCATCGATCTGAATGATCATCTGGATCTCGGGCCGCTCTTCCAGTGTTTCCCGGTTCCGGATCATGAAATCGGAGAATTGATGGAGCATGAGCATCTTTTGGGGCAAGCCGTTGTCACGGACAAGATCCGCCAGCCAGTGGACCACTTCGTTGATCTCGGCCGCATCGACACTCCCGATCTGTCGAAGGTGCACCTGATCGGGTTTCAATCTCCATTCGGGGTCCAGGGCCAGCCCGACGAACGGGAATAGCAGCAGATCTTCGTAGCGTTTGGCCTGCGTCAGGAAATCGCTGCGTCCCGGCTGCAGATCGAGGACCACATAAGCGTCATTCTCCCTGGCGGTCCGGATCCAGTCGTCGAACTTCGAGGCGGGCCATTCCGTGCTGTAGTTGCCGTCGTCACCGTCACCGGCGCTGGCAACTGTCGCGATGATTTCGAACGTCGACACCACGTGCGACCCGTCGCCTGCATAATCGTCGAGGAACGGCTTCATTCGCTCGAGGGTCGCCTCTGGCCCCTGTTCGCCAAGCACCCCCAGAGAGGCTATTCCCGGATGCCCGTAGAAGGCCAGGTATCGACGCGGGTTGTCCTTGGGAAGGATGTAGAACCCACCGCCGGGTACTTGTCGTCCATTGGAGAGAACGGTGAGCTGCCAGGGATCTGCTGCTGGTGCCCTACCGACAAACCTGATCGCGTCGGCCGAGTGACCTGCGATGGCCTCACCGACCTCGGGATATCCAAGGACATCCTCAGCGTCGATTGCAATGGCTGTTGCCCCGACGGATCGTCCGGTGGCTGCCGCGAGAAGGATGGTTATCGGATCGGCCGCATCCACCATCCAGATCGAGTTGGCCGTCGTGGGCACGGCGAGACCCCGGACGACTTCGTCGGTGTTGAGCACAGGAATACCTGGCTCGGTCGGGGCAGACGATGTTCCCGGAATCACCACATGGTCTCTGCTCCGGATCGCAGCGACGGTCTTCACGATCGTCGACGCATCGGGCTGTGCCGGAAGACTCATTTCCTCGGTGACCCCGAGCACGGTTTTCGTGTAATCGACGGCGTCGCCGATCCCATGGTGGAGCACGGTGGCATCGGGTGGCGAAATCACGTCGACACTGCCGATGAGGTGGACTCTGACAGGCTTCAGCCGACCGATCTCAGCGGCCAGTCGGGGATGGGGATAGAGAAGGGGGCCTTCGACGGCTGCTGCCAGTTGCGCCCCGACGGCTACTTCGGTGAGGTCGAATTCTCCCACGACCACTACATCATCGGAACAGACGAACAGCTCGCCCGACAGAAAGAGTGCGTCGCCGGCGGCATCACCCGAATCGACTGCAACGGATCCCTCGGCGACCCCAGCGACGCAGTCCCGAGCGATGGGTGTGATCGTGTCTGCCGTATCGGCCGAGCTCGGAGCGGGGTTGGTGGGAGTTTCTCCGACCAGAGAAGAGCAGGCCGCGGCCATCACGGCAAAAAGGATGAGAGGAGACGTCCGGAGAAGCTTCACAGCGTCCGGAAGGGCAGTGGTGAGATGGCCTGCTTCACCAGGTCCCCGATCAGAATAGAGTTTCCCGCTCAATCTGATCTCTCAGCCCTGCGTCGTTGTTGCGTACCGTGTTCACCTTCCTGGAAACAGGGTGCTCCATCAGAATGCCCGAATCGATGGGCAGCATGAGGGCCCGAACCGCCGCCGGCTCGGTGAGGTCCCGGTCGAGCCATGCATTCCACACCTCGGAGGTCAGCGACACCGGCATCCGATGGTGGATGGATGCGATGACCCCCTCGGCAGCGGTCGTGATGATCGAACAGGTACGGCGCCAGTCTTCGGTCTTTGGGTCGATCCGAGCGGCCCAGATTCCTGCAAAGACCATCGGGTGTCCGTCGGCGCGGTAGACCCAGTGAGGAGTGCGCCCTTTTTCCGGCGCTTCCCATTCGTAGAAGCCGTCGGCGGGGATGAGGCATCTCTTGGTGGCGAAGGAGTCCCGAAATGCCGCATTCGTGTCGACGGTCTCGGCGCGAGCGTTGATGTGGATAGTCTTGGTGTTGGCAGCCCAATGGGGGACCAGACCCCAATTCATCGTCCCGAGTTGTCTTTCGCCGTCCTTCTCGCCAACCACGTACACAGGATCGGTCGGTGCCACGTTCCAACTCTTCCCGAGCGACTCCGTGATCACGTTGTCCACCCCGAAGTACTCGGCGTAGAAGTCGAGATCGCCGGTGATCGAGAATCGTCCGCACATGAAGTCTGAGCCTACGGTCGGGTCTATCCGGTGGTGCGACGCACCAACTATGTGTCTGGAGCGGAACGCTCCCGGTATCGGTGAATCGTCCCTTCCAGATACCGGAGGGCACTGTCATATCCGGCGTCTGCCACGTCGGTGGTGTAAGCCAGAACTCGCACCACCCATACCAGGAAGAGCACTTCTTCCCAGTCGTCGTCACCTTCGATGTACTCCTCGAGGAGAGCCAGGTAGACATCATGCCAAAGCGACTCATTCAAGAAAGACACCTTGCCGGTGTGGGCCGAGAGCATTCCTTCCATGACGGGAGCGGGGAGAGTCGCCAGCACGTCCAGCTGGCGAAAAGTGAACGTTTTGGGGATGAGTGTCATCGTGGCTGCGAAGTCGTAGCCGGTCTTCCCGGTGATCGACGCGGGGACACCCTCTGCCGGCTCGACATCATGGGTGATGCGTCGGTCGAGAACATGCCCCCTGAGTGCCTGGATGGCTGAGAAGCACTCGATCACCATGCGGCGAATGTCGGTGAGTTGCCCGTACAGCTTGTGAAGCTTTCCCTGGGGCATGTAGACCTCGGAGATCGACATGCCATGCTGCACTGCGCTGAAGGAGATGAGAGTGTCTATGCCCCAATCGCTCTGTCGGAGAACGTTGGAGTCGCCGGCGATGGTCCCGGCCGCTTCTCGGCTGAGTGCCAACTCACCGCCGAGCGGCTGGTGTATGCAAGACAGTTCACTGTCCGGGAAGAGGATGGCGAACCCCGGACGGGTGATCATCCAGGTCACCATTCCGTCTGTGGCAGAACGCGGGAAGTAGTGACGCACCATGTCGTACCCGAGGTCGGCCGATGTCTCCGCCTTGGTGATCCATGTGTCGTCGAAGCTGGTGATGTCGGCGTCATAGAAGTGGAGGCGGTCGCAGTCGGAATCAACGAAGTAGCGGAGACCGGTGTTCATCCCGTCTCCTTTGCCGGCCCGCTTGGTCCCGATCCGGTCTTGCAGAACCAAGTCCACGGGCGTGCCGGTCTTGGAGACGATCCCCGGAATCGCCTCCTCGACTGCCCGGTATGTCGTCTCCTGATGGGACCCGACACAGAGGACCCTGCCGACCGATTCGTGATGGGCGGCGATTCGCACGTTCTTCAACACGACGTCGGGACGCTCGGTCTTGAAAGGAAAAACCACCAGGCTGCCCATCGCAGTGCACGGTACATGGGAATGGGGTGTCGGGGCCCGAAGACCCCGACACGTTGCGAGTCGGTCTGTAAGCCGGATTCTGTCGAGGACGGCCATCCATCTGGGCGTTCCGTTACCGGCGCGCTCGCGCGGCCTACCCGGGACTTTCGGCGGGCCACCGGTCGTCCCTGCTTGGCCTTGCTCCGGGTGGGGTTTGCCTAGCCGTCGCGATTGCTCGTGACGCTGGTGGGCTCTTACTCCACCGTTTCACCCTTGCCTGTGCCCTCACGGGCCATCGGCGGTCTGCTCTCTGCTGCACTTTCCGTCGGGTCGCCCCGCCTGGAAGTTATCCAGCACCCTGCCCTTTGGAGTCCGGACTTTCCTCGGTCTCTCGACCGCGGCCGTCCGACGGACTCGCAGGGGCAAGTCTACGGCTTTGTCAGCTTCCTTCTACCGGCGAGCCAACCGGCGACACCCGACACGAATATTGACAGCACTGCCAGCCAGACAACGGTGGGCGTTGGGGCAGGGCTGCCCCCAAAGCGGGCGATGACGATGATCACGGAGGCAATCCCTAGACCGGTCACGGCCCCATGGAACCTCTCCGAGTGCTTTGCCTTGGCCCCGGCAACCCAGCCGCCCAAGCCAAGACCAACGAGAATTCCTACAACAAGTCCTATCTGGTCGCCGTTCTCGATGCCAGCGATGCTCAACCCTCCGGCTACGAGAAGTGCGAGAACCGAAGCGGTCAGGGTGCCGGAAGCCACTCCGAGGGCGACAGCACCAATGTTGAGAGCAGCAAGCACGTGACAATGTTGGCAGCAGCCGTCTCCAAATCCGCCGATCGGCCACGGAGCATCAATAGCCTGACCCTGAAACCTTTGGCAATTGCGTCAAGTCGAACAAAGCGGACCCATAGAGAGGGAGACCAACGTGGTTATCAACAAATATCTGGCCGAGCTATTGGGAACGTTCATTCTCGTCGTCGTCGGATCGTTGGGAATACTGGCAGTGGGAGGCGCAAGCGGAGCGGCCGAGATCATCGCGATCGGCTTCGCCTTTGGCCTGGCTCTGCTAGCCGGAATCTGGGTCGTGGGCCATGTGTCCGGCGCCCACTTCAACCCGGCGGTCACGCTGGCCATGCTTCTCGACAAGCGCGTTTCGTTTAGCGATGCCATCGGATACTGGATAGGCCAGTTCGCCGGTGCCGGTGTCGCTTCCCTCGTGATTTGGGCGATAACAGACAGGGAAGCCGTCGGCCTGACGACGACCACCTACACCGATCTCAACACGGCGATCGTGGTCGAGGTCTTGCTCACGGCAATCTTCGTTTGGACGATCATGGCGGTCACCAAGACCGGAGCGAATCATGCGCCGGCGGCCATAGCGTTGACCCTTGTCGCTGTTCATCTTGCTGGTATCCCGTTTTCGGGTGCCTCGGTCAACCCGGCCCGCTCATTTGGCCCGGCTGCCGTGTCCGGAGGAGACTTTGGCCAACTCTGGGTCTACATCTATGCGCCCTTGATTGGAGCCGTCATTGCCTGGGCTCTATACAGGCTGTTCCCTGCCGAGGAGTCCGGTTAGGGGAGAACGAGTGGATTAGAAGGGTTGGGGTGTTACCGCGGGCCCTTCTTCATGACCGGAGAGTGTCTGCCTCGAGATCCTCGAGACCCATCACCCAACCTGCCGGGAGGCTCCAGTGCCGAGCTCCTCTGATCATCGAGTCGAGATACTCAGTAGTGGGCAAATGGTCGTCGGGCGAACCGGCGGCGACAAAGGCGAGGCAGTCGTATTTGTTCCCCTCACGGTCAACCGCTTTGTGGTCAAAACCGGGTGACCTGCCTTCGTTCGCCTCGGCGCTCACCAGGGCCTCGACCTGATCGTCGGGAATCTCAAACACACCTCCCCAAACTGTGTGTGCCGGATCACGGGTGAGCGTCGCCGTTGCTCGGTTCGTACCCGAGTGGACGAACCCGAGCTTGGTCTCTGGATAGTGGGCGGTAAAGAGAAACTTGGCTCCGGGAGCCACCTCCCCAATGCGGTCCGGGTCGAGAAACGAGGCGTAGGCGAAATACAGCGTCGGGTTGGGCACGGGAACCGAATCTTACCGGGAATGGCGAGTTTGGTAGTGCACCGGCCCAGAGATCATTTACTGGTATTAAACGTGGGTTGGCCTACCGTTTTGGATCGTGCGTCGTCTTGTGGCCCTTGTCGTGTTGATAACCGCCTGTGGCGGAGCCGCGTCTGACCAGCAGATCCAGGGAAGCCAGGAAGCGGCCGCTCCTTCATCGTCTGTTGTCGACTCTCCGGGCACGACTGCCGAGGACGGCGTTTCACCAACAACGTCTGGGTCGGATTCCCCATCGACGACAGACTCGGGCCGGGCTGTGGCGCCTGATTTCACCCTGGTATTGGGTGAAGGTGGCGAGTACACCCTTTCCGAGGGGACCAAGCCTGTCTACCTGGTCTTTTGGGCTGAATGGTGACCAACTTGTCGACGGGAGTTGCCTGTCGTAGATGCCCTGGCGGCTGAGTACGGAGACGAGGTCGACTTCGTTGCCCCGGCCTGGAAGTCAAATCTCGAGGCGGCACGGGCCCGTGCCAACGAGTTGTTCCTCTCCGGAAAGATCCAGTGGGGACTTGACGAGCAAGAGAGAATCTTCGAGCTCTATGGCGTGCCCTACCAACCAGTGACGGTCCTCATTGCCGGTGACCAAACCGTTGTCGAGGCCTGGGCGGGGATTCGCAGCGAGGACGAGCTTCGCGCAGCCATCGACAACCTCATTGCCCTCTCCGGGTAGCAGGTCTTGAAGGTTCGAGGGGGCCCTGGGGACACCACACGCTCGGAGACCCTCTTCGGACGGGTTTCATCGGGGCACTCGCAACCCCAGCATTCGGGGTGGGGTCTCATTATCCCCGACTGACCTCCCTAATCACGCCACTCTCTTAACCTCGCTGGAACTTGAGACAGTTCGAACTCGTCCTCCTCTTCGCTGTGGTGTTTGCCGTCGCCTGGCCCGCTGTCTTTGGGGTGCGACAACGTCGCGGGATCGTCACAGGTCTCCTTACGATCGCCACCGTTCTCCAGATTCAGATCGATGGGTTCCGTTGGCAGATGGTCCCGCTCTACGCGGTGGCGGCGGGCCTGGCGGCTGGGGACCTGCTGTTCATCGAACGCTCTCTTCCTTTGTCGAGACGACTCGCTCGAGGTCTGTTTGGCTTGGCGGGCGTGGGTCTTGCGACAGCGCTGGCCGTCATTCTCCCGGTACCCGAGCTTCCGGTGCCTCCCGGTCCGGAGACCATTGGCACCGTGACGGTGGAACTGATCGACGTGGAGCGAGAGGAGATCTACGGGGAGACGCCGGGCGGCCCGCGGAGATTCATGGCGCAAGTCTGGTATCCGGCACAGCCGAGCGAGGGGATCGAGCCTCTGCCCTGGAGTGAAGACTGGGATGTGGTGGCACCGGCAATGTCACGCCGTCTCGGTGCACCCTCATGGTTCCTCGACTACATGAAGTACACCACTTCCAACGGCTATCCCTCGATACCGATTGCGGATGGCACATTTCCGGTCGTGATATACAGCCACGGCTGGACCGGGTTCCGAACGATAGCCATCAACCAGATCGAGACCCTCGTCTCCAACGGCTACATCGTTATTGCCATCGACCACACCTACGGCGCCGTTGCCACGAGGCTGACGAACGGCGAAGTGATCGAGCATGACCCGGCGGCCCTACCGGACGAGGAAGTGGTAGGCGAGGAAGCCTACGCGGAAGCTTCCGCCAACCTCGTGTCGACATTCGCCGCGGACATAGTCACCGTTCTCAACACATTGGAGCAGGGCGAAGCGGGTGCATTCGGAGCAGTTGCGGCCAGTGCCGACCTCACCAGGATCGGTGTCTACGGCCATTCCACCGGTGGGGGAGCGGCCATCCAAGTATGCCTCGAAGACCCGCGTTGTGCCGCTGTTCTCGGGCTGGATCCATGGGTGGAGCCGTTATCGGATCGCGTGATCAAACTCACCGCGACTCGTCCGGCCCTCTTCATGAGGTCAGATGAGTGGCGTGGCAACGAGAACGACAACCTCCTTCGTGGAATTGCCGGTCGCAGCGAGACCGTCACCTACTGGCTCGGGGTTGACGGTGCCGAGCACAACGACTTCGTCGCAGCCCCCCTGCTCTCACCGATCGGTGCTCAACTCGGATTGAAGGGACCGATACCCACCGGGCGAATCCTCCCGATCATCGACAACTACCTGCTTGGCTTTTTCGATGTCTTTCTCCTCGGGACCGGCTCGGCCGCCCTGGACAACGTCAGTTTCGAGGAAGTGTCGGTCGAGGTGATAGAGCCATAGGGGTCGACCACTACCCGTCGGGGGCCTGCTGGGTGTCACCGGTGACGGACTGACCGGGTTGCTCACCACGCTTGATCGCATCGATGGTCGCGCCGAGGGTCAAGGCGTCAGTCTCCCCGATGATCTTGCCCACGACGACGCCGTTGTCGTCGATGAAGAAGGTCTCGGGGATGCCAAAGACGCCGTAGGCGATGGCTGTTCGGCTTCCCGGGTCGGCTGCATATCGGGTCCACTCAGAGGTACCAGCCTGTGCCAGGTATTCGAGTGACTCGGAGGGGCTCTCCTGGTATCCGATCTGGACGAAAGTGACCCCGTTTTCGCCGAAAGCGTCAGACGTGGCGACAAGATCATCGTGCTCGGCCCGACACTGGAGACACCAGGAGGCGAAGAAGTTGACCACAACGATGTCGCCTTCGAGATCCCCCAGTGCGACCCTGTCCCTGCCATCCAGGGTCGTCAGGTCGAAGTCGGGTGCGGGTTGACCGATCAGCGGCGAGTCGACCAGAGTTGGATCACTACCGAACCGGGAGGCGAGAACAACGGCAAGGGCGACAGTTCCGAAAGCAATTCCCAGACCTACCCAGCGGAGCAACCTGCCTCTCATGCGCAAGACTCTCCCCTGGTCACCGCTTCGAGATTTGAGCCGACCAAAGCCTTCGAATCATCGGACAACTCGGGATCTGCAAGTACGACAGAGAACAAGCCGGCGGCGGCATCGGCGTCCCCGGCACCACACCAAAGGACCTGACCTTTGAGGAACATGGCCGTAGTGGAATCAGAGTCGATGGTGAGTGCCCGATCCAACAGCCCGATAGCGGCTTCGACCTCACCATTACCGTCCCAGGCCATCCACCCCAGTCGGACGAGGGCGGTTACCAACTCCGCATCGGATGCGCCGGTTGCTTCGGCAACAGCAAGGTAGTGGGGGAAGGCGGAGCGGTAGTCGCCGGCCTCGTAATAGCGCTCGGCGAGAGCGAGGCGCATCCCGTTGATCTGAGGATTGTCGAGATTGGCGGCAACGACCGCCTCCATCGTCTCGTTCGACACCTCCGAGAGATCTTGAACTTCGAGGTTGGCAACCCCTGCGGTCGGTCCTTCACGGTCCTGGAGGAAGAAACCGGCGACAATCACGACAACGGCAGCAGCTCCCGCCAGAACGAGTCCGCCAACCAGGGTCCGGCTTCGGCTGCGACTCTGGGCCATGGCATCGGCGGACACATCGGTCCCCGGGTGACGACGCCACCACACAATCATCGACACTCCCACGGCCACAGCCACCAAGGGCGCTACCCAGAGCACGAGAGTGGCTCCGCTTGCCGGCGGGTCAAGGAGCACGGCCCCGCTATACGCCGAGAGGAGTTCATCGATGATCTCCTCGTCGCTGGCCCCTTGGGCTACCCGTTCCTCGACGAGGGCCATCATGTCTCTCGCCATTTGCGAAGGTGAGTTGGCTATCGACTCTGCCTGGCAGACCGGGCACTTGATCCGTGTGCCGATCTGCTCGACGCGATCTGCCTCGGACGGACTTGATGCGACCACGAAGACGAGGACCACGGTCATGAGGACGATTGCCGTGACTGAGAAAAGATTGCGAGCCCGCTCAGACATCGGCTTTATGACGCTCCTGACCAGCCTTTCTTTCCCGTCGGCGCACCGCCATCGACGCGAAGCCGCCCGCAGCGGCGGTGAACCCGCCTACCCAAAGGAGGCCTATGAGGGGTGACGTGTCGAAAGCCAATGTTACGCTCTCCGAATCGAGGTCAAGCAGAGTGGCGTACAGATCGCCACCAGGTCGGTGGAGAGCGTCGGGTGTGCTGACCCCAGCACTGTTGGCTCCGAAGAAGTTCGCTGCCGGTGTCATCGTTGCCACCAACCGGTCACCCTTGGTGACGCTGAGTCGGGCGCCTCGG
>JAPUJM010000217.1 GCA_027296205.1 Actinomycetota bacterium | reverse complement strand
TGCGGTACGAGCCCGGTGGCGTGATGAAACGGGCCGGGCACACTGAGGCCGCCGTGGACCTCGCCCGTCTTGCCGGCAAGTACCCGGCCGGCGTGCTCGCGGAGGTCATGAACGACGACGGCACTGTGGCACGGCTACCCGAGCTCGAGCGCTTTGCCAAGGAGCACGAATTGGCCATGGGGACCATTGCCGATCTGATCGCGTATCGACGTCGGACCGAGAAGCTGGTGGAGCGCGTGGTGGAGGCTCGGGTCCCGACAGCCCATGGAACTTTCACTGCGGTCGGGTATCGCTCGCTGGTCGATGACCGGCAGCACATGGCTCTGGTCATGGGGGAAATGGGGGACGGCGAAGCCGTCCTCATCCGTGTCCACTCAGAGTGTTTGACCGGAGATGTCTTCGGAAGTCTTCGTTGTGACTGCGGGCAGCAGGTGGACGAGGCGCTGGCGAGAATAGGCGAGGAGGGTCGAGGGGTCTTTCTCTACATCAGAGGCCACGAGGGAAGGGGCATCGGGCTGCTTCACAAGCTGGCGGCATACCGGCTCCAGGATGAGGGACTCGACACCGTGGACGCCAACCTCAGTCTTGGACTCCCGGTTGATTCACGTGATTATGGGGTCGGTGCCCAGATTCTCTACGACCTTGGGGTCCGGTCGATGAATCTCATGACCAACAATCCGACCAAGAGGGCCGGTATCGAAGGCTATGGGCTCTCCATCCTCTCCCAGATTCCCCTGTCGGTCGAGGCCAACGACGAAAATCGTGAGTACCTCCAGACCAAGGTCAGTCGACTCGGGCACAAGTTCGAGATGGACGAGGAAGATTGACCACGATCATCGAAGGGGTGACAGACGGCGCCGGGCTCCACATCGGCTTGGCGGTTGCGTCCTGGAACCAGACGATCACAGACCGTCTCCTCGTTCGGGCGACGGCACGCTGTGAGGAGCTGGGTGTGTCGGAGGTCACAGTTCTGCGTGTGCCGGGAGCCCTCGAGCTCCCCCTTGCGGCGAAGGCTCTCGCCGACTCGGGATGTGACGCCGTTGTGGCCATTGGCGCGGTCTTGAAGGGTGACACGGATCACTATGAAATCGTGGTCCGAGAGTCGACCGCAGGAATCACGAGGGCTTCCCTCGACACGGGAGTGCCGGTGACAAACGCCATCCTCGCGGTACACGACTACGAGCACGCCGTCGAGCGATCCGGTCAGGGAGACGCCAACAAGGGCGTCGAGGCAGTCGATGCCGCCATTTTGATGGCGACTGCTCTGGCCAGACTGGAGATCCGCTGAGTCGCCGAATGTGGGCTCGGCCCTCTTCGCTGGTATCCTTTTCCGGACAGCACATAGTAAGAGCGGAAGCTGCTGCTTCCCCACCCGGCCGCAGATCTCGAGAGCAATCTCGAATCCAGCGAGCCGAGGTCAGTAGAGAGCCGGAGTTATCGGTGTATGCAGCAGGTTTCGGCCTGCTGCTTTTTATTTGCTACCAACAGGAGGTATCGGCATCAGCGAGCTGCGCGTGAACGGTGCCATACGGGCCAAAGAGGTTCGTGTGGTCGCACCAGATGGAGAGCAGATCGGGATCAAGAAACTCAATGAGGCGCTTTGGCTTGCGGAGCAACTAGACCTCGACCTCGTCGAGGTGGCCCCCAAGGCCAAGCCACCGGTTTGCAGGTTGATGGACTACGGAAGATACAAATACGAACAGTCCGTCAAGCAGCGCGAGGCTCGAAGAAACCAGACTCGCACAACGATAAAAGAGCTCCGCATGCGTGTGCGGATAGGTGACCACGATTTCGACATCACCCGCCGCAAGGCCCAGGAGTTTCTCGAGGGCTACGACAAGGTCAAAGTCACCATTCGGTTCCGTGGCAGAGAAAACGAACGACCTTCCTTCGGAAAGGACCTCATGGAGCGACTGGCGACCGATCTGGCGGAGTTCGGGACTGTTGAACAGCCCCCGAAAGTGGAAGGCGGTTCGATGACGATGGTGCTGTCTCCAATGAGACGGACCAAGACCCCGGTGGTGAAGAGCGAAGAGCAGAAAGACGGATAGGAGGACGCCGTGCCAAAGATGAAGACACATAGCGGCGCCAAGAAGCGAATCAAGGTGACCGGAACCGGCAAGTTCATGCGCCGTCAAGCCGGCCGTGGCCATCTACGTCTCGCCAAGGGCAAGTCGACATACCGCCGGAGATCCGGCGAAGTCGAGATGGCTTCCGGTGACCGCAAAGTGATCAAGAAGCAACTTGGTCGCTGACCCAGGAGGTGAGAGATGACTCGGGTAAAACGGGCGGTTTACGCCAAGAAGTCACATAAGAAGGTTCTCGACCGCGCCAAGGGCTACAAGGGAGCTCGAAGTCGACGTTACCGCACGGCGAATGAGCAGGTCATGCATGCAATGCAGGATGCCTACCGCGACCGTCGCGCCCGCAAAGGGGAGTTTCGAAGACTTTGGATCGCCAGGATCAATGCCGCCACCCGGTTGAACGGCTCTACCTACAGCCAGTTCATCGCCGGGCTGAAAGCCAATGAAGTAGAGGTCGATCGCAAGATGTTGGCCGAGATCGCTGTCAGCGACCCCGACACCTTTGCCCAACTGGTCGAGGTGTCCAGGCAGAGCTGACCAACGGTCGGAGGCACACCCGATGGAGCCGGTCCGCAACCAGCGCAACACGCTCGTGGTGGAAGCGGCCCGGCTCCATCGCGCTCGATCCCGGAAGGCGCGGCGTCAAACCATCGTTGAGGGCCCCAACCTGTTTGCCGAGGCTCTCGAGGCCGGTGTCACGTTACACACGGTCTTTTCACTGCCCACAGACGACCTGACCGCCTCCCTATGCTCGGATCGCAGTCTGCGTCCAATACTCATCGACGACGGGGCGCTCCGTCGTCTGGCCGGCACCGAGACGCCGAGGGGTCCCATCGCCGTTATCGACATACCGGAGGACTGCTTGCCCGTTGGGTGCAACGTCCTGGTTTCAGTCGGTGTCTCCGATCCGGGAAACGTGGGAACGCTCCTACGAACGGCGGCCGCTTTCGGATGGTCCTACGCCCACACCGCCGGCTCAGCCGATCCCTGGGCACCGAAGACACTCCGGGCGGGGGCCGGGGGGCAATTCCACACCGCCGTGACGAGGATCGACGATTTCAGCGCCCTGGAGGCCTGGACGACGGTGGCGACGGTGGTCGACGGGGGAGTTGCCCCTGATCAGGTCGAGGGAGCGCCTCTGGCTGTCCTTGTGGGCGGGGAGTCGGCGGGGTTGCCGGATGAGGTCGTGGCGACGGCAACCTGGCGAGTCTCGATTCCGATGAGTGGTCCGACCGAAAGCCTCAATGCCGCCGTGGCGGCCGGGATAGTCGTCTATGAGCTCTCCAAACGAACAGGTGAGGATCCAGGGCAGGTCTAACCTGCCGTCGGTAGTGGATCCGATCTCAGCGCTCGACCAGGCGATTTCCCGGGCCCCGGCGGCAGTCGCCGCCGTGGACTCTCTCGATGGATTGGCGACGCTCGAATCCTCTCTCCTCGGCAAGGAGTCACCGGTTGGTGAGGTTCGCCGGCGGATGGCCACGCTCGATCCTCTCGATAAGCCAAGGGTCGGATCCAGGCTCAATGAGGCCGCTGAGATCATCAATCAGCTTTTGACCGCCCGCCGCGCCGAACTCGAGGATGAAGATGAGGGTCGACGGCTGCTTGAAGAGTCGATTGACGTGACTCTCGAGTCGGTGACCTTTCCCACGGGCTCGCTCCATCTCATCCAGCAGACGATCGATGAGGCAGTCGACATTTTCGTGGGTCTGGGATATCGGGTGGCATCGGGTCCCGAGGCCGAGCTTGCCTGGTACAACTTCGACGCGCTGAACACTCCGCGGACGCACCCGTCTCGCCTCGAGTCCGACACCATGTATCTCGACTGGGGCGACCCCGAAGACGAGGTCTTGCTCCGCACTCACACTTCTCCCGTTCAGGCACGGTGGATGGAGCGGCATGAGCCTCCCGTCTACATCGTGGTGCCGGGTCGCACTTATCGAACCGACACGGTTGATGCCACTCACCTGCCCGTTTTCCACCAGATCGAGGGTCTTGCGGTTGACACCGATATCAAGTTCAGCGATCTCAAGGGGACACTGCTTCACTTCGCCAGGGAGTTCTTCGGACCACAGTCGAAGGTCCGGATGAGACCTCATTTCTTTCCTTTCACCGAGCCCAGCGCGGAGCTGGATGTCTCCTGTTTTGCCTGCGACGGCGGTGAGCCAGGCTGTCGGGTTTGTGGGGGGTCGGGTTGGGTCGAACTGCTCGGATGCGGGATGGTCGACCCCAACGTGCTCGAAGCTGTGGGGTATGACCCCGCCCAACTGACCGGGTTCGCCTTCGGGGTGGGAGTGGAGAGGCTTGCCATGGTTCGTCATGGCATAGACACCGTCAAACACTTCATAGACAACGACGTTCGATTTCTGGAGCAGTTCTAGTGCTGGTTCCGCTGCTCTGGCTCCAGGAGTTCATCGATCTTCCCACCACCGATGTGGGGGAGTTGAGCTACGCCCTTGACATGCTCGGTCTCACGGTTGAGAGCGTTGAGACGATTCGACCCGAATGGTCCGATGTGCTGGTCGGAAAGGTTCTCGAGATCGCTCCGCATCCTGACGCCGACAAGATCCGGATCTGTCAGGTTGACACCGGCAGCGGGCCGACCCAGATCATCTGCGGCGCTTGGAACTTCGAGGCTGGGGCGATGGTCCCGGTCGCCGCACCCGGAGCGATTCTCTCCGGCGAACTCGAGATCGGCCGACGAGACATCCGGGGCGTCGAGTCGAACGGAATGATCTGCTCGGAGCGGGAGCTCGGTCTCGGCGATGACCACGCCGGCATCCTCGTCCTCGACGGAGACCCGGAGATCGGTACTCCGTTAGGCGATCACGTCGAACTTCCTGACCTGGTTTTCGATCTGGATATCACTCCGAACCGACCCGACGCCATGTCGATAGTCGGTGTGGCGCGAGACCTCGCCGCCCATTTCGGTATCGAGCACCACGTGCCGGAGATACAGATGAGCACCGTGGGGGGGTCGACGGAGATTGTGGTGCGGGTTGACGATCCTGTCGGCTGCAGACGTTTCACCGCCCGTGAGATCAGGGGCGTGACGGTGGGCCCATCTCCTTTCAACATCCGACACCGTCTCCACAAGATCGGCATCCGCTCAATCTCCAACGTGGTCGACGTCACCAACTACGTCATGTTCGAGTTGGGTCATCCACTTCATGCCTTCGACGCAGACTCGATCGCCGGCGCCCGTCTGGTCGTCAAACGGGCGTCGGAAGGAGAGACCTTGCTGACTCTCGATGACGAGGAAAGGGCTCTGACGCCGGAAGACCTGATCATCTATGACGACGAAGGCCCAACCTCGATGTCGGGGACGATGGGTGGCGCCCGGAGTGAGGTCTCCGAGACAACGAGGAGGGTTCTGATGGAGGCCGCCTCATGGGATCCACCGACGATCATGTACATGTCCCGTCGCCACGACCTCCGATCTGAGGCCTCGACACGATTTGAGCGCGGTGTGGACCCCAACCTCGCCGACATCGCCAATCAGCGTGCCAGTGCCATGGTCGCCGCCCTGACGGGTGGTGAGATTCTCGACGGGGCCGTCGATGTGATCGGCACGCCAACGGTTCCGGCGGTGGTCGACCTCCGCTCGTCCGACGTGGAGCGTCTTCTTGGCCCGGGTTTCACCGTGGATTCGGTGTCGGCGATCCTCACTCGTCTCGGGATGCAGGTCGAGGGGTCGGAGCCGATGGTGGTGACGGTTCCAACCTATCGACCGGATGTGACCCGTCCGGCGGATCTGATCGAGGAGGTTGCCAGAATCCACGGTTTCGACAACTTCGAGGCCACCCTTCCTTCGGGGCCGTCGGGTGGCCTCACCCCCGAACAGCAGCGGCAACGCATTCTCCAGTCAGCCCTGACCGGGGCAGGGCTTCACCAGGCGGTGAATCTCCCTTTCGTCGGCGTTGAGGACCTGGCCCACCTCCGATCCGAACTCGCGGAGTCCCAGCTTCTCACCGTCAAAAACCCTCTTCGAGACGAAGAGAGCAAGCTTCGCCCGACGATGTTGCCGGGCCTGCTGGACGCCATTCGCTACAACCTCTCGCATGGCGCCGGGTCTGTGGGGTTATTCGAGATCGGGAAGGTCTTCTTCTCCGTTCCAGACGAAGACGACCCCAGGCTGCCCGCTCAGCCAGACCGGGTTGCGTGGGCCGTGGTCGGTGACGTCGGCACTGAAACCTTGGGCGGAGCATTCATCAAGGCGGACGGGGCTGTTTCGTTGGCGTTGTGGTTTCGGCTAGCGAGGAGTCTTGGTCTGCGCGACATCGAGATTCGGTCTTCTTCCGCACCGGGATTTCACCCCGGCCGGACTGCGGAGGTTCTTCTGGCGGGAGTGCCGGTCGGACATGTGGGCGAGCTCAGCCCGCGTACCGGTCGCGCTTTCGAGATCGCCGGCCGGGTCGCGGTGGCCGAGTTGGATCTCGCACCTCTGTTGAGACAGGTGAGCCCGGTCGAGGCGAAGACGCCCTCGGTGTTCCCCTTCATCGAGTTCGACCTGTCATTCCTCGTGGACCCGTCACAGAACGTCTCGGAGTTGCTGGCCGCCATGCGGGGCGCCGGTGGTGAGCTCATCGAGACGGAACGTGTGTTTGATGAGTTCGTCAGCCCGGATCTTGGGGAAAAGAAGGCGGTCGCCATTCGATATCGGCTTCGAGCGAATGATCGAACCCTTACCAATGAGGACGCGGGCCCCATCCGGACGGCCATGATCGAGGCAGCCCAGAAGACGGGCGCCGTTCTTCGCGGAGCCTGATGCCGACCGATCTGGCAGAACTCCTCGCCGGACCTCCTGAAGTGGCCGCGCCCAGACTGCTTGGAGCGCACCTCGTGTCGGAGATCGATGCCAAGACAGTCCGGATTCGCATCACCGAGGTCGAGGCATACAAGGGATCTGACGATCCGGCCTCTCACGCCTATCGGGGGCGGACCGAGCGAAACGCTGCCATGTTCGAAAGGCCCGGCACCCTTTATGTGTACAGATCCTATGGGATTCACAACTGTGCCAATACCGCCACCGGGCCGGTGGGCACCGGTTGGGGGATTTTGATCCGCGGGGGAGAGGTGGTCGAGGGGGAGGGCGTTGTCAGAGTGCGACGCCGCCGCTCCGATGAGCTGACAAACGGACCGGGAAAGCTCTGTGAGGCTCTGGGAATCAGCATCGATCACAACGGCTCTTATCTGTTCGACTCCACGTCATCCATCCGCATGGAATCGGGGGAAGCACCCGAGCTGGTTTTGTCAACACCACGGGTCGGGGTATCAAAGGCCAGGGAGCGGCCGTGGAGGTTCATCGCTGCGACCGCGGCAACGTCGATGGAATGAACCCGTTTACCCTGCTGCCCTCATGAGCTCTGCCGGCCAGCTGGACAAGATTCTTCGGTACACCGACACGGTCGTCCCCGAGGATGACCTGAATGCGAAACTCGAGCTCGGCCGGCCGCTTCGGGTAAAGCTCGGCCTGGATCCAACGGCGCCTGAAGTAACCCTCGGTTGGGCCGTCGTCCTCCGCAAGCTGCGTCAGTTTCAAGAGCTGGGCCATACCGCTGTTCTCATCGTTGGTGACTTCACCGCCCAGGTGGGAGATCCGTCAGACAAGAGCTCCACTCGGAAGCGGTTGTCGGCCGACGAGGTGAATACCTATGCGGAAAGCGTGTTGAGCCAGTTTCGGAAGGTGCTTCTCGACGAGAATCTCGAGATACGCCGCAACTCGGAATGGCTCGCGGATCTGGACATGTACGCGGTTCTCGAGCTCACCAGTGCGGCGACCGTCGCTCAGATGCTCGAGCGGTCCGACTTCGCCAACCGATATCGGTCCGGCTATCCGATCTCGGTGATGGAGTTTCTCTACCCGCTGCTCCAGGGTTATGACTCGGTGGCTGTCGAGGCGGATGTCGAACTCGGCGGTAGCGACCAGTTGTGGAATCTGATGATGGGGCGGATCGTTCAGGAGCGCTACGGCCAGGCGGCGCAGGTGGCCGTGACGATGCCCCTTCTCGTCGGGACCGACGGGGTCAACAAGATGTCGCAATCACTGGACAACTACATCGGTGTGGAAGATGAGCCGGGGGCCATGTTCGGCAAGACCATGAGCATTCCAGACGAGGTGATGCTGCAGTGGTTTCGTCTCGCCGCCGACCGAGACGCGGCAGAAGTCGAGTCGCTCGAGACTGCCCTGGACTCCGGCGAGCTCCACCCGAAGGATGCGAAGCGTGCTCTCGCTCGCCATGTGGTCGCCCTCTACTGGGGCAAGGAGGAGGCGGCGGCTGCCGAGGCGGGGTTCGACCAGGTGTTCAGACACGGTGGCATCCCGGATGAGATCGAAGAGGTGGTGGTGCCACCGGACGACCCGGTTCACCTCCCCTCACTCATCCGAGATGTGTTTGAGGTCTCGGGAGCAGAGGCGCGTCGTCTGGTCGATCAGGGTGCCGTCAAGTTGGACGGTGAGCCGATTGTGAGTCAACAAGCCTCACGATCCGACCTCGTCGGCAAGGTTCTCAAGGTGGGGAAGCGACGTTTCGCCCGCTTGGTCGATTGACTTGCGTAGACCCCAGGGTTGGTTACTATTCGCTTCCGGTCAGGCGTCACGTCTGACCATCCGCCACCGGTGGAGCTTTCGGGCTGCGCCGGGCTGTCGTTTGTATCGGGGTCCGCGGTATCATCGTCGACCCGTCTGACACACGAAGTATCAGATGCGGAGCCATGGGCTCCTTGACAACTGAACAATGTGCCAAAAGCCAGTAATGCCCATTTCCCTCGTAAGGGTGGGAGATGGAGCATTCATGAATTGTGACGCATCCCCGGAGAGCAATCGAAGGTGATGACGTCACGTGAGCAATCAAAAGCGCCAGGGCCCTCACGGTCCTGGACCCAAATTGCAAACCCTTCATTGACAGGATTGACGTTCATCTCAGGATGAGCGTCGTGAATGTACGTTGGAGAGTTTGATCCTGGCTCAGGATGAACGCTGGCGGCGTGCCTAATGCATGCAAGTCGAGCGACGCATACCGGAGGGGTAACCCACTGGTATGACGGAGCGGCGAACGGGTGAGTAACACGTGAGTAACCTGCCCCA
>JAPUJM010000216.1 GCA_027296205.1 Actinomycetota bacterium | reverse complement strand
GTGATCACTCCGGCGGACTATCAGCGGGATTTGCCGCTCGTTGTCGAACTACCGTCGATCACCATCAACGGCTACAACCTCGAACGGACATCGGTATGGGGCGAAGAGGGCTTCAGGACGATGATCGACCAGGTGCTGGGTGAGTCAAAGGGGGCGAAGGCGGCGGATGGGTGGGGTGGCGACAGCTACCACCAATGGTTCGATGGGGAGAATGCGGCGTTCCTTCTCGTCTACAAGGGCGACACGGAGCGTGATCTCGAAGAACTTCGTTCCACCCTTCTCGAATATGTGCTGGCGGCGGTCCCCGCCGAAGACTTCGTCTGGGTGGACGAGGAAGAGGGCCTCCTCTACTTCATAGCCGCAGACGAGGTCTCGGTGGGCGAGTTGATTCGCTCCGCGGTCGGTCTGAGCTGACCCCAGGTCTCTTCTCTCGCCACCGACTGTCCTCTAGGTTCGTCATATGAATCAGATTTTTCTCCGGGCTGGTGAAACGACATACGGGCCGGTCAGCGAGGCCCGCACCCTTTGGCAAAGGTGGCGTGGCCTCAAGGGTCTGCCCCCAGGAGCTTCGGTGCTGATCAGAACCCGCTCGGTGCACGGGTTTGGAGTCGGGACGCCATTCCGGGCGATCGGGCTTACCTCACTTCTCCAGGTGTCGGCCACTCACGTGGTCAAGCCCGGTCGGATCGCCAGATTTCCCGGGTGCCGTTACGTTCTCGAACTCCCCCTGGAAGCCGACGCACCTGAGCCCGGTGTGACCTTGGAGCTCCGCAGTGCCTGAAGGTTGTCTCTATGTGTGCGCCACGCCGATCGGGAACCTTGGCGACGTCTCGGATCGTCTTCGCGAGACCTTGGTGACTGCTGATGTCATCTATGCAGAAGACACCAGACGCACCTCGAAGCTCCTGCAGCACATCGGTGCGAAAACGAAGGCCCGGTCGCTTTTCGTCGGGAACGAAAAGGCTCGCAGTCGGAAACTGGTTGACGAGGTACGAGCAGGCAAGACTGTGGTCCTGGTGTCCGATGCCGGCATGCCCACCGTCTCGGATCCGGGTGCAGAGGCAGTGCGTATCGTTCAGGACGAAGGTTTATCGCTAACGGTCATCCCCGGACCGTCCGCGGTGACGACGGCGATCACACTGTCGGGGTTTGGCGGTGATCGCTTCTCATTCGAGGGTTTTCTTCCTAGGAAAGGCAAAGAGCGGAGTCGGCGTTTGCACCAACTCGGCTTCGAGGATCGACCAGTTGTCATGTTCGCCAGCCCCCATCGCCTTGCCGGCGACCTCCGGGATCTTCTCGATGTCGTCGGTGTTGATCGCAAGGTGGCCGTCACCCGGGAAATGACCAAGCTGCACGAGGAAGTCTGGGTCGGGACCCTCGGTGAAGCGGTCGAGCGTTGGACCGGGGAGATCAAGGGCGAGATCACCCTCGTCCTCGAAGGGGGTTCGCTGACACCGGTCACAGCCGAGGCGGCGATTGCCGAGGCACGGTCTCTCGTCGACGCTGGGAACTCTCCGTCTGATGCGGCACGAAGCGTGGCGCAAGACTCAGGTGTTTCCCGACGTGTCATCTACCAGGCGTTGTTGGAGGGTCAGGACGTCAGCTGAGACCGGCATGATGAGCAGACGCCCTTCCCCTTGAACTGGGTCACGTTGGAGTCGCTCCCGCAGAACGTGCAGGTGTCGGTCACCTTGCGGAGCAGGATGTTTCCGCCCTCGACCGAGATTGTCAGGTGATCACCCTCATGGATGTTGAACATTCGGCGTGTCTCGGCCGGTATGACGATCCGCCCGAGGTCGTCGATCTTCCTGGTGATACCTGAATCCATGTCGGCCGACGAGCCTACCCGGCGACGGGTGGCATGTGTCGGTCGGGATTAGCGTCCTTGGAACGATGACTTGGGTCGACACACATTGCCATCTGCAGCTGGACGGGCGGGAGCCGTCCGTGCTGCTCGACCGGGCGCCGGCGGTGGACTGGCTGGTTGCTCCAGGTGTCGACGCGAATAGCTCCCGGGCGTCGCTCGCACTGGCAGGGGAGTTCCCGGGCCGCGTGTTGCCAACAGCCGGAGTGCATCCTCACGAGGCAGCCGCCTGGCCCGAGCAACGGGAGGCTATTGAGGAAATGGCTCCCCGGGTGGCTGCCATCGGCGAGACGGGCATGGATTTCTACCGTGATCTCTCCCCCCGGGACCAACAGGAAACCTCCTTCAGAGGTCACATCGAGTTGGCCTTGAGTCAGAGGAAGCCGATCATCGTTCACTGTCGTGACGCGTTCGCCCGGGTACACGACATCATCGATGAGACGGGGGTCGGCGCCCAAGCGGTGTTGCATAGTTGGACCGGTGGGACCAGATGGACCAGGCGCTTCCTCGATCTCGGCGTCACTTTCTCCTACTCGGGACCTCTGGCATTCGAGACGGGGGAGACGATCAGATTCGGCGCCGCGCTGGTCCCTCCGGATCGCGCCGTCGTCGAGACCGACACTCCGTACCTGGCGCCGCCCCCTCATCGAGGCGAGCAAAACGAGCCGGCCTGGGTGGCCTTCGTCGGACGGGCTCTGGCCGACGTGTGGGGAATGGGTGTGGAGGAAGTCGCCGCGGTCACCTCCGCCAACGCGACCCGGATCTTCAAGCCGTGACTGCCCAGAACCGAACCGAGATCTCCCGTCTTCTCGAGGCCCATGGGTTGGCGCCCATCCGTCGTCTCGGTCAGCACTTCCTCGCTGATCCCAACATCACCAGAAAGATCGTCTCCGTTGCCGATGTCGGACCGGGCGACCACGTCGTCGAGGTTGGTGCGGGCACGGGAACCCTCACTCGAGCCCTGGCGACCACAGGCGCCCGCGTCGTGGCCTACGAGATCGATCGAGGCCTCGAGCCTGTTCTCGAGGAGGTAACGGAAGGTCTTGATGTCGACTTGAGATTCACCGATGTCACCAAGGTGGATTTTGCCAAGACGCTGGGCACCGGGCGCTGGGCGATGGTCGCCAACCTGCCCTACAACGTGGGGACTCCGCTTGTCATCGACGCGGTCAGAAGGGTCAAGACGATCGAGCGGTTCGTTGTGATGGTTCAGCGAGAGGTCGCTGAGCGATTCATTGCCAGCCCGGATTCTCCCGATTACGGCCTGCCGTCTGTCGTGGCCGGCATCTACACCGAGGCCTCGATTGTCTTTCGGGTCCCGCCCCAGGTCTTCTATCCGCCTCCTCGCGTGGAGTCGGCCGTT
>JAPUJM010000215.1 GCA_027296205.1 Actinomycetota bacterium | reverse complement strand
ATCTGCGCGGCCAACGATCTCCTCGATCGTCCTTACGCCCAGTGCGGCGAGATGGCGGCGAATATCTTCGGCGACGTGCCGGAAGAGCATCACGACATGGTCGGCGCCACCCGTGAACTTCGCCCTCAGATCCTCCCGCTGCGTCGCAATACCGACCGGGCAAGTGTTGAGGTGACACCGTCGGACCATCTTGCAGCCCATGGCGAGAAGCGGCAGCGTCCCGAAGCCGAACCTCTCGGCGCCCAACAGGGCGGCCACAACCACATCACGTCCGGTGCGGAGACCCCCGTCAGTCTCCAGAACGACCCTTGAGCGCTGTCCGTTGGCGACCAGGACCTGATGAGCTTCGGCGATACCCAACTCCCAAGGGGAGCCGGCATGCTTTATCGAAACGAGTGGCGAAGCGCCGGTCCCTCCCTCGGAGCCCGAGATGGTGATCACATCCGCGTCCGCCTTCGCCACCCCAACGGCGATCGTCCCCACGCCAGGCTCACTGACCAGCTTGACCGAGACCCGGACGGTGGGCTTGAACGCCTTCAGATCGTAGATCAACTGCGCCAGATCCTCGATGGAGTAGATGTCGTGATGCGGCGGAGGCGAAATCAGGGGGACACCCGGCTTGGTGTATCGCAGTCGGGCGATTTCTGCCGTGACCTTGTGCCCGGGCAGCTGACCCCCTTCCCCGGGTTTGGATCCCTGAGCCATCTTGATCTGAAGTTCCTCAGCCGAGTTCAGATAGGCGGGAGTGACCCCGAAACGCCCCGACGCCACCTGCTTGATCGCGGAGTTGCGGGGGGTGCCGAACCTGTCCGGATCCTCTCCACCTTCACCAGAGTTGGAACGACCCCCGATCAGGTTCATCGCCTGGGCCAGAGTCTCGTGAGCCTCCTTCGAAAGCGCCCCGTGTGACATGGCAGCGGTGGTGAACCTCCTCATGATGGCCTCGGCGGGCTCCACCTCCTCGAGAGGTATGGGCTCTCGCTGCACGAAAGTGAGAAGATCCCTGATCAGGGCCGGTTTTCGTGCGCCAATCGTCTCCAGATATCGCTTCCAATCTGCTGGGTCGCCGGAGCGCACCGCCTTCTGCACGGCAAGGACCACCAACGGACCGGTGATGTGGGTGTCCTCGCCTCGTCTGTGCTTGTAGAACCCACCGGATTCCTGGTCATCGGCCTCGAACCTGGCATGTCGCTCCAGCGCCTGTCGGGCAAGATCTTCGAAGCCAATGCCGCGAAGACGTCGCGGCGCATTGCGAAACGCGAAACGACATACCAGCTCGGAAAGACCGATTACCTCGAATAGCTCAGAGCCGCGATACGCCGAGAGGGTGCAGATACCCATCTTCGACATGATCTTGAGCAGGCCTTCCTCGAGGGCCGAGCGGTAGTTCTCCTGTGCCAGCACTGGGTCGACATCAATGGCCCCGGTTGCTGCAAGGTCGCGCACCTGGTCGATCGCCAAATAGGGATTTACCGCCGAGGCCCCAAAACCGATTAGACAAGCCAGATCATGGGCATCTCTCGGCTCCCCCGAAACCACGACGAGCGACACGTCGCCCCTGACACCCTCGTCGATCAGGTGGTGATGTACCGCCCCCAGCGCCAGGAGAATCGGGATGGGGGCAAAGGAGGCATCGGACTCGCGATCCGAGAGCACGATAATGGTTGCTCCGAGCTTCACCGCCTGTGCAGCTTCGACACAGATCTCGTCGATCCGTCGTTTGATGCCTCCGGCGCCTTCGGAGGCTTCCCAAGTCACCGGAATCCAATGGGAGAAAAACCTGTGGTCGCCTGACCGAACTATCGACTCCAACTCGGCATCGGAGAGAACCGGGCTTGCCAGTTCGATCAGATGGGCCTGACGGGGTGTGTCCTCGAGCAATGGTCCCCGACGCCCCAGTTGGATGCGCAACGACATCACCAGCTTCTCCCGTATCGGATCCATCGGCGGATTGGTGACCTGGGCGAACATCTCGTGGAAGTATTGGGTGAGTCTTCTCGGTCGATCTGAGAGCACCGCGAGACCCGTGTCGTCTCCCATCGACCCGATCGGGGTAATCCCGAGTGCCATGTCGGCAAGTACCAGCCGTCGCTCTTCTGCCGTGTAGCCGAAGACACGACTGAGGGCAGCGGCATCGAATCGATCGTCGGCCAGCCCATCGAAGGGAGCTGTGATGTGAAGTGTCTCGGTGGTCACCCATTCGTCGTAGGGCTGGAGTGCGGCAAGTGCGGATTTGACCTCGGCAGAGTGCCTGACCTCTCCTGAGTCGCGGTCAAAGACGATCACCTCTCCGGGCCCGAGCTGGCCGGTTTCGAGGGCACGAATCTCTTCCTCAGGACACACACCCGCTTCCGACGCCACCAGGACCACATCGGGAGTGATCGTCCAACGTGCCGGGCGGAGACCGTTGCGGTCCATCCCGGCAAGTAGGGACACGCCGTCGGTCACTGCGATGGCGGCAGGTCCGTCCCAGGGCTCGGTGAGGAAGGCGTGATACTCGTAGAAAGCGCGCATTTGTGGATCGAGGTCGTCGACGTTCTCCCACGAAGCAGGGATCAACAGCTCCTTGACATGTGAGAGTGACCGGCCGCTCTGCATGAGCAACTCGTACGCATTGTCAAGACTTCCGGAATCGGAGATGCCCGGCTGGAGGAAAGGGAGAATGTCCTCGAATCGGTCGCCCCACACGCCGGGAGTGGCACCCTTCTCGCGGGCGAGCATCCATGAGCGGTTCGATTGGATCGTGTTGATCTCACCGTTGTGGGCGAGGGTCCGGAAGGGCTGAGCGTTCTCCCATGAGGGGAAGGTGTTCGTGGAGTAGCGCTGATGGAAGATCGCAAAACTCGTCTCGAAGCCAGGATCTCTCAGATCCCAATAAAACCCCGCAATGTGGCCGGCGGTGAACAGACCCTTGTAGACGACAGTGCGGCTGGAGGCCGACGGAATCGAGAGGCCGGGGCTTGCGGCACGCTCGATTCGCTTGCGAGCCAAATAGAGGGCACTCTCGAACTCGTCGCCCTCGACGTCGCCGGTGACGATCGCCTGTTCGATGAGTGGCAGCACAGCCCGGGCATGCTCACCAAGCACCGAGGGGTCGATCGGCACCGAACGCCACCGCAGGACGCGGATGCCTTCTGCCTCGAGAGACTCGGTGATCAGAGAACGGGAAAGTGCTGCGTCCATGGGAGGGAGAAAGCACATAACGACACCGATTCGCGCTGCCGGGAGGTTCGCCTGGTAGCTGCCAAGCTCCCGG
>JAPUJM010000214.1 GCA_027296205.1 Actinomycetota bacterium | reverse complement strand
TGGCAGCTGGACCTTGGCTCGGTGGCTTCGCTATGGCGCGCAGGCTGCATCATTCGGGCGGCATTTCTCCAGGACATCACCGCCGCATACCGCTCGACACCCGACCTTCCCGACCTCACTGAGCAGCCGTTCTTCGCCGATGCCATACGGTCGGCAGAGGGATCGTGGCGGGCCGTGGTCGGAGGCGCCGTCCAATCAGGAATCCCGGTTCCTGCCTATTCGAGCGCCCTGGCCTACTTCGACGGGATGCGATCGAAGCGTCTCCCGGCCGACCTGATCCAGGCGCAGCGTGACCTCTTTGGAGCCCACACGTTCGAGCGGACCGACCACCCCAGAGGCGAGTTCTTCCACCACAACTGGGCCGAGCACAGCGAGTAGGCCACTAGGGTCGACGTGCCTTTCCGCCATTACGGGACCCCTTTTGAGCATCGCCGATCTCGGCTACAGCCTTCATGAGTGGGACATCGATGCACTCGACGAGGATGATCTCCAGGCCATCGTCGACCTGAGCAACGAGATCAGGGCCGAAACCGAGCCCCGGCACACCGATCTGACCGCCGACGAGTTCCGCATGTTCGTCGACACGCCCGGACAAATCCGCAGGCGATTCGTGGTTCGGAGCGACGCGGATCGTCCGGTGGCCCTTCTCGGCACCCATTACGCAGACGACGGGTCCAACCCTCAACGCTTGCGGGTGACCATGACCGTTGCCCCTCGACACCGAAGACGGGGCATCGGAACCAGATTGCTGGATCAGGCTGCGGGAATCGCCCGGGACCTGGGAAGATCCACGCTTACCGGAGAAGTGTCCGACACGGTGGCAGCGGGTGGAGCCTTCCTCTCGGCGGTCGGTGGCAAAGGGACATTGGACCACCATCTCAGCTCTCTCGAGATTGCCGACCTCGACCGCGACCTGCTTCAGCAGTGGGTCGATCAGGGGCCGGGGCGGGCGCCCGGATACTCGGTTCACGTGTTCGATGGGAATTTCCCCGAGGAGTACCTCGACGGATTGGCTCATCTCTACCTGGTCCTCGAGCGGGACATGCCGACGCCGGATGGACAAGAGCCCCGAGAGTGGACGCCAGAGTTGGTCCATCGGTTCATGGAGCACTTCCTGCAGGGGACCGAGGCCTTGACGGCAACTGCAATCCATGACGAGAGCGGACAGGCCGCAGGAATGAGCCAGCTTGTCCGACGGACCGCCGACCCCGGCACTTGGATCGTCACGACGACCATGGTCGACCCTGTGCATCGTGGCCACGGTCTAGGCAAGTGGGTGAAGGGGGCGGTGAACCTCGAGGCTCTGGACAGGTGGACCGACGGTGAGTATCAAGAAACAGGCAACGCTGTCACCAACGACGCCATGCTTGGAATCAATCAGGCAATGGGCTTCGAGCGCGAGTACACCATGACCGAGGTGGAGCTTGGGGTCGACCAGGCCGAGAAATACCTGGCCTCACGAAACCCCTAGGAGATGTCTCGTGGAAATAGCGCCGCTGGACAACTAGACCGGAGGGGTGCCGGGGACCTCCATCAGCGATGTCTGCTCGAAATCGGGGTCGGCGGCATCCGCCGCTTCGACCAGCTCTCGTCTGATCCCCATCAAGAACAGGATCGCATCCAAGAACGGAACCGAGACCGAGGTGTCCGCTCCTTCTTGCAGAATCGGTTTGGCGTTGAACGCGATGCCGAGACCGGCAACAGCCAGCATGTCGAGGTCGTTGGCACCGTCGCCCACCGCCACAACCTGGCTCAGGGCAATCCCTTCGGCATCGGCAATGGATTTGAGAAATTCGGCCTTGCGCGGCCCATCCACCAGTTCGCCTGTGAGGCCACCGGTGAGAACACCCTCTTCGATCTCGAGGGTGTTGGACAATGAATAGTCAACACCCAGATCTGTGGCAATAGCATCTGCAAACCGGGTGAACCCCGCCGAAACGATCGCAGTCTTCATGCCCAGCCGCTTCACCGTTCGGATGAAGGTCCGAGCGCCGGGAGCAACGGTTATAGCCTCCGACACTCGATCGAGGGCCGGTTGGTCAAGTCCTGCCAGCAGCGAGACTCTTTCACGGAGCGAGTCCTCAAAGTCGATTTCACCTGCCAAGGCGGCCGCGGTAATCGCCGATACCTTTCCTTCCACCGCGGCCTCTCGGGCCAGAAGGTTGATTATCTCGTCCTGAATCAGTGTCGAGTCGACGTCGAGAACCACCAATCGCCTTGCCCGTCGCTCCAGGCCCTCGACCTGTATCGCAACGTCGATCGGCCTCTCCGACGCTGCCACCACCAAGCCGGCCCTGATCTCGTCGATATCTCCCCCCGAGATGGTCAGCTCATAGCTCACTATCGGGTATCTGGAGAGTCGAAAGATGCGTTCGATGTTGCCCCGCCCCTGGGCGATCGCCGTTGCCACCGCCCCAAAGTCTTCCGGACCGACACGGGCTCCGAGAACCGTCACGATCGAGAGACTCTCGGGGGACGACGGCGTGGTGTCCACCACCTCGAACTCGATATGAAGACCGGCCTCCCAGCCGAAGAAGAGAAGATCGCGAATCGTCGCTTGCCCGGCGGCCACTCCGATGAGGATGTTCAAAGTCAGTCGGCCCCTGACGACGATTTGCTCGATGTCGTAGATACCGGCGCCACCGACGCTCAGCACGTCCATCAATCCGGCGGAGATGCCGGGGTGGTCAGGCCCGTTGACCGAGACGAGGATTGCGGAGCGCTCGCTCATCCCGGCGAGGGTAGGACTTGTCTCGCCTCCTCCACGAGAATCGGCCGGAATTCGGGCATATGTTGCCCGCCGGTACCATGGCCGCCCCACTTCTTACCCGAGGATCCGCCTTGTCCGACAGCCCATTTCGTCTGCCCCGCCACGTCGTGCCCACCCACTACGACATCCGTCTCGAGCCCGACCTCGAGACCCTGAGATTCGACGGATCGGTCGGGATCGACATCGACGTCACGACGTCCACCGACACCATCGTCCTCAACTCCGCCGATATCGATATCGAGTCGACAGGACTCCAATCCGCCTCCGGCTCAATCGCAATGACCGAGATGTCTTATGACGAGGAGTACGAACGGGTGACGCTCGTGCTCGAGACCACGGCAAAACCTGGCAGCTATCGCCTGGAAATCGAGTACTCGGGGATCATCAATGACCAACTACGCGGCCTTTACAAGTCTGTCTATCGAGACGCCGAAGGCAACGAGCACATAATCGCGGCGTCCCAATGCCAGTCGACGGATGCCCGACGGGTTTTCCCCTGTTGGGACGAGCCCGATTTCAAGGCCACCTTCAAGACAACGATGGTGATCGCCGGTGACCTCGAGGCGTACACCAACACCGGCGAGATGAAAAGACTTTCGCTAAACGACGGTCGCATGGAAGTCAGCTTTGCCAACACGATGAAGATGTCTCCCTACCTGCTGGCCTTCATGGTGGGGCCCTTCGAGACGACAGAGCCGGTAGATGTGAGGGGAACTCCCATCCGGATCATCGTTCCCAAAGGCAATGTTCACTTGACCGATGTGGCGTTGAAAAACGCCATCTTCTGTTTTGAGTACCTCACCGACTACTACGGAATTCCCTACCCGGGCGACAAGCTGGATCACATCGCCATTCCCGACTTCGCCGCTGGTGCGATGGAGAATGTCGGGCTCATCACCTACCGCGACGCCTACCTCGTGGTCGACGAGGACAAAGCCAGTCAGGCCGAGCTTCAGAACAGCCTGGACGTGGTCGGACACGAAGTCGCCCACCAGTGGTTCGGCAACCTGGTCACTATGGCCTGGTGGGAGGGGGCGTGGCTCAACGAGGCATTCGCCAGCTTCATGGAGATGAAGGCGACCGACGCCATGCGTCCCGAGTGGAAGCGGTGGCTCGCCTTCGCCAACGCCGAAGTGCCATGGGCGATGAGCACCGACCAGCTGGCGACGACGAGGCCAATCGAGTTCGAGGTGAACGCTCCCAGCGAGGTTGACCAGATGTTCGACTCGATCACCTACGGCAAGGGAAACGCCGTGCTTCACATGATCGAGCAGTTCATCGGTGAAGAGCAGTTCCGCCAGGGTGTCGGCAACTACCTGCGTAAGCACGAGTACGCCAACACCGTCACAGCCGATCTGTGGGAAGGGCTCGACGGCGCCTCGGACTGGCCGGTCGGCGAGATCATGGACACCTGGGTTTACCAGCGCGGATTCCCCCAGATCGACGTGAAGAGGGTCACCGGGGGCGTCGAGCTCGCCCAGCGGCGGTTCTTTGCCATCCCCGACGAAACCGACTCAACAGTCTGGAAGGTGCCAGTGCAACTGCGTGGCTCGGCCAACGGTGAGGCATTCGAATTGAAGGTTCTTGCCGAGGACGACGAAACCGTGGTCTCTATCGAAGGCGAGGTCGAGTGGATTGTCGCCAACTCCGGAGGCTTCGGCTTTTATAGAACCAGCTATTCGGAGGATCTCTTCGACGCCCTGCTCGAGAACATAGGTGAGTTGGGCGACATCGAGCGACACACGTTGGTTTCCGACACTCTCTCTTTTGTCCGCAACGGCCAATTAGCTTCCTCCCACTTCCTCGATCTCGTCGAAGGGTTCAGCAACGAGACCGAGCAGGCCATCTGGTCGGTCATCACCGGCGGACTAGGGCTGCTCGAGCACCACACCCTGGATGACGCGGCTCGTCCCGCCTTCCAGGAGTTCGTGAGAAACCTGGTCTCCCCTGCTCTGGAACGGCTCGGATGGGAAGTGTCCGATTCCGACAGCGACCTTGCCCGCAAGCTTCGGGGCGAGCTCATCGTCGCGCTGGGCAACCTCGGCGAGGACGCGGACACCATCAGACGGTCGCGGGCCATCGTGGCTCGAATGCTGAAGGGCGCCGAGCTCGATCCGGAGATGGCAACGTCCGCGCTGGCGGTCTATGCACGCCAAGGTGGACCCGACGAGTACCAGACCTTGTGGACGACGTACCAGTCGTCGACCACTCCCCTCGATCAGCTTCGCTATCTCCGCTCGGTTGCGGGCGTGGGCTCCGAGGAGCAGGCCCTCTCGACGCTAGACAAGGTCCTCGAAGGCGATATCCGGACCCAGGACGGGTTCTGGGTGTTTGCCAGGCTTTTGATGGGCAAAGCCGGCCCGGCCGTCTGGGCCGACGCCCGGACCCGTTGGGACGAGGTGTTGGAGGTGATGCCGGGGATGACTCGCTTACGGGTGGTCGAGGGAATCTCGGCGCTGTCCGAGCCCGAGGTCGCGGCGGACCTGAAGGCCTTCTTTGCCGAGCACCCGATCCCAGAAGCCACCCGGGCAGTGGCGCAGAATCTCGAGAAACTCGAGGCCAACGTCCAACTCCGTCAGCGGGAAACCCCGGTGGTCACCGCCTACTTCACCTAAAGCGCGTTCCTGATTGTGACGGCGCGTCGCATATGAGGATTTAGCCGCGCAGTATGAGAAAAGGCCCCCTTCCCGGGGGCCTTTTCATCCGAACCTGGAATATCTGCTATTTGAGCTCGACTGAACCGCCGGCGGCCTCGATGGCCTCCTTGGCCTTCTCGGCAGTCTCCTTGTCGACGCCCTCTAGAACGTTCGAGGGAGCTGCATCGACCAGATCCTTGGCGTCCTTCAGGCCCAGGCTGGTGAGCCCACGCACCTCTTTGATCACCTGGATCTTGGCCGACCCGGCAGCGGTGAGAACGACATCGAAATCGTCCTTCTCCTCGGCTGCGGCGTCGGCGTCACCATCTCCACCGGCTGCCGGGGCGGCAGCCATCGCCATCGGCGCCGCAGCGGTCACATCGAACTTCTCCTCGAAGGCATCGAGGAAGTCTTTGAGCTCGAGGACTGTCATCTCCTCAAACGTGCTGAGCAATTCGTCTGTCTTCATTTTGGCCATTGTCATTCCTCCTCGGCCTTGTCGGCCGCGGTCTTGGCGGGCTCTTCGGCAGGAAGGCTGGCATCAGTGGCGCCACCTTCAGGCAGAAATTCGCCCGACTCTTTCTTTTCCATGAGCTGAGAAAACATCGAGGCAGCGTCCCGGTTGAACGACGAGAACATGCCGGCTGCCTTGAATAGCGGGGCCTTGGCGGCGCCGGCAATCATGGCGAGCAGCACGTCTCGTGGCTCGAGATCGGCGAGTCTGGATACTTCTTCGGGGGTAAGGATGTCCCCGGAGAGGTACCCGGCCTTGAGTACGAATACTTCGTTGCTTTTCGAGAAATCCTTCAGTGCCTTGGCGGTGGCGACAGGGTCACCCTGCGCGAACGCGAGTGCGGTTGGGCCCGACAGGAATTCGTCGAGACCCTCGATGCCTGCCTCGTCGGCGGCGAGTTTGGCAAGGGTCATCTTGACGACCTTGTACTCGGCGCCGCTCTCACGGAGGCTTCTTCGAAGGTCCTGGACCGCTTTCACGGAGAGACCTCGATATTCGGTGAAGAACACCGCTTCGGCGCCCTCGAGTCTTTCTCGGATGTCGGCTACAGCTTGGACTTTTTCTGGTCTTGGCATTGCGAGCTCCCTAGACATCAATCAAGCCCCTCGGCAGAAGAACAAGGGGCTTCGAGAAGCGAACCTGCGGTGGTGGGCTGGGCCCTTACGTCTGGTGACACCAACGGTCTTCGGCCGAGGAATTGGAGTTGCCCAAAAGATTGTACCGGGCTGCGAGTCAGGGGCAATTCGGGGTAGGTTCCGACCATGCCGAAAACAGGATTCGCCCCTTCGGACGGAGCGCAGATCTACTACGAAACGGATGGGAACGGGCCGCCCCTGATGTTGATTCACGCCGGAGTCGCCGACTCCCGGATGTGGAGTGAGCAGTTGGTCGCATTCTCGGAGACACATAAGGTGGTTGCGTTCGATCAGCGCGGTTTCGGGAACACACCGTGGGTACCGAAACCGTATGCCGACCGGTCCGACGTCCTTGCGGTGATGGATCATCTCGACATCGAGTCGGCCGTGATGGTCGGCTGCTCGATTGGGGGGGGTATCGCCCTGCACGTTTCTCTCGATGCACCGGACCGGGTTGACGGACTCGTCCTGATCGGCGCGGTAGCTCGAGGATGGGAGCCAGAGAGAGGCTGGCCCTCATCTCCAAAATTGGAGGCAGCAGAAGCGGCCAACGAGGCTGGGCACATCGAAGAGGTCTTGGATCTCGAGGCCGAGATCTGGCTGGCCGGCGAGGGAAGAGCACTGGAGGACCTTGACCGGTCACTCGTAGACTTGTTCATCGACATGGATCGGATTCCACTGTCTACAGAGAAGGAACGCGGGGAATTCGTCGAGCCCTTCGAGCCGCCTGTCAACGAGCGTCTCGCCGAGATCACGATGCCCTGTCTGACCGTCGTTGGTGCTCACGACTTGCCCGACATGATCGAATCGGCCGAGTATCTGGCTAATCGGATTAGCGACCGGAACCACGTGGTCATCGAGAACGCTGCTCATCTGCCCTCGTTGGAGCAACCCGAGGCTTTCAACAAAGCCCTCCGGGTCTTCCTCGACACGATGTGACTCCGCCACCTCTTCGGCTTCCAGGTTTTCCCTGGACACCAACGAGACGCCGCGCGACACTTGTATCCGTTGATAACAGGGGGTCTCCGTGTACCGGGCGGGTTTCCTGACCGCCCCCGCCCGCTCCTCGGACCCGAATATGTGAGGGCCGCGTGGCCGACCGATGAGACCAGCCCCTACCCTGGTCCACAGACAAGTGGTTGGTGACGTGCGGACGGTGGACCTGGCAAACCGAATGCCCTCCTGCCCACGGTGAGTCCGGGGCGCGGAGATCCCCCTTAGTTCAAACGAGATAAGCCCCCTTTCCGGGGGCTTATCCACATTCTGTGCGGCCAGGTGATCACGGGCGACACGCCATGCATCAGGTACGCGAAGGGTTAGCTCGCTAGCTCAGTGAACTCCTCGATATGGCCGACGTCGATCTTGACCCCCGGGCCCATCGTTGAGGAGA
>JAPUJM010000213.1 GCA_027296205.1 Actinomycetota bacterium | reverse complement strand
CGGCGGGGACCTTGACCAGATTGCGACGCCAATCGACTTCCTGGGGCTGAACTACTACACCACTGCCTCGGTGGCGGCCGGAGCAGAAGAATCAGATAATGCCGAGCGATCCCCGGGCCCCGATCAGCCTGAGGGCTACACGGAGATGGGCTGGGCGATCGATCCTCACGGTCTTCGCGACTATCTGGGACTCGTCAATAACCGATATCAGCCAAGGTCAATCGTTGTGACCGAGAACGGTGCGAGCTACTCCGATGGTCCGGGCGATGGCGGCGTCATCGCCGATCAACGCCGGATCGACTATCTCCAGGGTCATGTCGAGGCTGTGGTGGCGGCCGCGGAGGCCGGAGTCCCGGTCGACGGCTACTTCGTTTGGAGCCTTCTCGACAATCTCGAGTGGACTCAGCGATTCGACCAGCGTTTTGGTCTTGTTTGGGTCGACCATGAGACCCAGGAGCGGCGACCCAAGCAGAGCTTCCATTGGTACGGAGAGTTGGTGGCCGGCGACAGTCGTTCTTCTCGTGCGTTGGAGGCCGCTCCCACGCCCCCGTTGTCATCGGTGCAGCCGGCGACACCCCCTCGCCGGGGGCCTAATTCGGTTGTGGCACAACCCGGATGTAGGGGAGGGGCGATTCCCAGCCATCGGGGTACTTCTCGGCGGCCTCGTCGTCGGAGACCGAGGGCAGGATGATCACGTCATCGCCCTGCTCCCAGTTGGCCGGAGTGGCCACTTTTTCGTTGGCCGTGAGCTGGCAGGAGTCCAGCAGCCTCAGGATCTCGGCGAAGTTCCGGCCGGTGCTCATCGGGTAGGTGAGGGTCGCTTTGATCCTCTTGTCGGGCCCGATGATGAATACCGAGCGGGCGGTCGCGTTGTCAGCCGCTGTCCTCCCCGCAGAGGTGTCGCCTGCGTCGGTTGCCAACATGTCGTAGAGCTTCACCACCTCGAGGCTCGGGTCACCGATCAGCGGGTAGGTGACCGCATGGCCCTGGGACGCTTTGATGTCATCGGACCAGGCCTTGTGGTCGCTGACCCCGTCGACGCTGATCCCAATGATCTGACAGCCGCGCTTGTCGAACTCGGCTTTCAGGCCCGCAAGCGAACCCAGCTCGGTGGTGCAGACGGGGGTGAAATCCTTCGGATGGGAGAACATCAGCGCCCAGCCGTCGCCGATCCACTCGTGGAAGCTAATCGTGCCCTGAGTGGTCTCCGCTGTGAAATCGGGTGCCACATCGTTGATTCGTAGAGACATCGGGTTCCTCCTCGGGTTTGTCTGGTCAGTCTCCGGAGCCCCGATGATATCGCGTGTTTCGGGCTGGTATCACTGGCACGCCATCAGCTGATGGTGAGAAAGCTCGCCTCGACGGGTCCACCGCTCCGCTGCCATTCGGGGTAGCCGTCTTCGAGCCGTCGGGCTGCTCGTCCTCTGGCGCGGAGCGAACGCACGGCCTGGTCGGCGTACGCGCAGTAGGGGCCCCGGCAATAGGCGACGATCTCCCGATCCGCGGACAGCGAGGGGAGCAGTTCGTCGAGTTGGTCGGGCGGGATCGGGATGGCTCCGGGAATGTGCCCGGCGTCGTATTCGGCTCTGGGCCGCACGTCGATGAGGGTCGTCTGGTCACGCTGTAGCCGCTGTTGGAGCTCGCTGCGGGTGATGGTTGTGATCTCGGTACGGTTTCCGAGATAGCCGTCGGCGAGTCGGTCGATGTCGTCGAGATGGCGTGTTGTGACATCGCGCAAAGTCACCCATAGGTCGTATACGCGTTCGTCTGTGAGGCGGTAGTAGATGCGTGTGCCGTCTCGGCGAGTGCTGACCAGTCCGGCGCGGGCCAGTCTGCGGAGGTGATGTGAGGTGTTGGCGAGGCTCTGGTCGATAGCGTCGGCGACGGGTTCGACGCTCCTCTCACCCTGGGCGAGCAGTTCGATGATCTCCGCCCTTCGACCGTTGGCCATCGCTCCGGCGACCGCGGCGAAACCGTCGAAGAGGGCGTTCTTGGCGGGACGCCGTCCGATCGTCGACTGTGGGATCACCTGACCTCCTGCATCCCCCGGATCGTAACCTATATTCAAAGGAATGTTTGATAATAGAGGTCGGTTCTCGGTATGGTCATCGAGTACACCTTCGAACATGAGGGAATCCTTTCATGGACATCGTGCCGATCATCGATGTTGGACTGGGAAACAGCAGTTATGTCGTCGACCTCGGCGACGGCAGTGCACTAGTTGTCGATCCGGAACGGGACCCGTCGCCTTACCTCGACACGGCTGACCGCCGAAAATTACGGCTGCGGTTCACCGTCGAGACCCACCTCCATGCGGACTTCGTCTCCGGTAGCCGCGAACTCATCGCAAAGGGAGCGGAGTTACTCGCCCCCAGGGGAAGCGACCTGGGTTTTGATCATCGCCCACTCGAAGACGGCGAGGAGATCGATGTCGGTGGCCTGACCCTCCGGGCAATCGCGACTCCCGGGCACACCCCGGAACACCTCGCATACCTGTTGATGGATGGTGCTTCACCGCTGGCGCTGTTCTCGGGTGGGACGCTCATCGCCGGCGGCGTCGCCCGCACCGACCTGCTCTCACCTGACCTGACGGAACCGCTGGCACGGGCGGCGTACCGGTCAATCCGGGACCGGCTCCTGG
>JAPUJM010000212.1 GCA_027296205.1 Actinomycetota bacterium | reverse complement strand
GGTCCGGGCCCGACGAACATCGATCACACCGGCGTGCAACAACTCCCACACTGAGGGGAGTCGTTCCCGGAGTTGGAGAGCAAAACCCAGTTGACCGTCAGCAGCACGACGGGTCAGGTGGAGGGCTGCACCGATCTCGGTGGAAGCAAACTCGACCTCCACCCGGTCTCTGACCACCTCGGCTTGGGGACCACCCGGAGGGCAATAAGCCAATTCGGCCATCACAGACATCTTCTCAGCCGCGAAATGAGCTCCGAGACGAGCGTAGGCCTTCATCACCCTCACCAGGTGATGACCGTTTAGACGGGAAGCGTCGACCGAACCAAGGACCGTCACCAGAAACGGACCAGGAGGAATCATCTCCAAATCCTCAGGCAACACTTGACATTCCAACATGCCATCGAACATATGTTCGTATCATACGAAACCCCACCGACAGATTCCAGGGGTCTGACCACCAACCAGAAAGAAATCAGAGAATCTTCACCGGGAGGTGTTTTATCCCCGAGATGAAGTTGGAGCGAAGACGATCGGGCTCGCCCACTTTGAAGTCGGCAACCCGGCTGAGGAACTCCTCGAAGAACACCCTCACCTCGAGTCTGGCGAGTGCTGCCCCGAGGCAGACATGACGACCGGTGCCGAAGGTGATGTGCGGGTTGGGGTCGCGTTTCAGGTTCAACGTGAATGGATCGTCGAGCAGGTCGGTGTCGTAGTTGGCTGACGTGTACCAAACGACAACCTTGTCTCCGGCCGTGATGGGCACACCCCTGATCTCGGTGTCCTCGGTCGCAGTTCGACGGAAGTGCATCGTCACACTCGAAGCTCGGAGAATCTCCTCCGTGGCCGCTTCGGACCCGGCCTCGAGGTCCCGACGCCACTCGGCCACCTGGTCCGGATGATTGTGCAGATAGATCAGACCGTGGCTGATGGTGTGCCGGGTCGTCTCGTTGCCGGCGACCATCATCAACGTGAAGAAGTTCTTGAACTCGAGATCGGTGAGAGGCTTCCCATCGGGCTCAGCGGTGAGAAGCGTGGTGATGATGTCGTCCTTCGGATACTGGCGTCGCTGGAGTGCGATCTCCTCGGCGTAGCGGAAGATCTCCAGGGCTGCCGGAGACCTGAACGGAAGGAGTCGGTACTCGTCGCTATCGACCTTGTCGATGATCACCGGGGTGTACTCGGGGTCGGCATTGGAGATCATCTGATCGCCCCAGGTCACCAGCTTGCTGGAGTCCTCTTCGGGGACACCGACCAGCCGGCAAAGCATCCGTATCGGCAATTCCCGCGCAATCTCGGTGACGAAGTCGAAGTCACCGAGGGGAAGAACCTCGTCCAGCACAAGCCCCACAAGCCGTCGAAACGCGGCCTCGTAGGTCGTCACCACCTTTGGGGTGAATCCGGGCTGGACCAGACGACGAAGCCGGGTGTGGTCGGGGGGATCGAATTCCATCAGCGTGCGACGGGCATCGAGCTCGTCGTCGGCCATCTCTTCGATGCGGATGCCGCGGGCAGCAGTGAAACGCTTGTAGTCCCGACTCACTTCGATGACATCGGCATGCTTGGTTATCGCCCAGAACCCGGCGCCGTCGTCACCCTCTTCGACCCATGCCACCGGGCTTTCCTCACGAAACCGCTTGAAGGCGGCATGCGGAAAGCCGCTCAGGTATGTGTCATGTGAGGTGATGTCGGCGTTGGGATCACCGAGGTCTGCGTGCAGAACGTTGCGTGCCATAGATCGTTAGCTACCGAAACTTAGCTGACGCTCGACCACCGCAGCCTCGTTAGCGTGAGCCGCAATGACCGAGTTCAGAAGGATCATCTACAACGGTGCGATCGTGTCGACCCATCGCGAGGGGGACGAGTTGGTCACCGTCGGCGGTGATCGTGTCGAGATCGACGTCGCCCAACATCTCCCACCGGTGGAACCGTCCAAGATCATCGCCGTTCACCTCAACTACGGGAGTCGGGTAGATGAGTTCATGACCAAGCTCCCGGCGGCCCCAACCTATTTTCACAAGCCCACCACTGCCCTCAACTCGCACATGGGTGAGGTGATTCGCCCCCAACGGTGCAAATATCTCAACTTCGAGGGCGAGGTCGCCATCGTCATCGGTGAGACGGCCTTCAACGTCTCTTCGGATGAAGCGCCCCATCACATCGCCGGTTACTCGATCGCCAACGACTACGGGCTCCACGATTTCCGTGACACGGATGCGGGGTCGATGCTCCGGGTCAAGGGGTCCGACACCTTGTGCCCGATCGGGCCAGGGCTCGTCACCGACTGGGATTTCCATGACAAAGACATCAAGACGACCGTCAACGGAGAGATTGCCCAGGCAGGCAACACTTCCGACATGAAGTGGGATATGCACTATCTGGTGGCCGACATCGCCCGGACCATCACCCTCCTCCCGGGTGATGTGATTCTCAGCGGAACACCGGCGGGGTCGAGACCGGTTGAACCAGGAGACGTGGTTACGGTCGAGGTCGAGGGTCTCGGCGCCCTCACCAATGCGATCGTCCAAGGAGACATCGAGATACGACCCGAGATTGGAGCCCAACCCAGTGATTCCGAGGAGGTACTGTCGACAGCCTTTGGGGGCGACTGGGAGTTCCGCGGAATCCGGGCGCCGCGCGGACCCGGTGCCAAACACTACGAATCGGAGTTAGACGAATGAGACCACTTGTCGGAATCACCGCGTGGAGAAGGGAGCTCGACACATTTCTGGGCCGAGAGGCGCTCCAGACGCTGTCCGCCAATTACACAGAAGCGCTGATCTCCACCGGAATGACACCCCTGGTGTTTCCCAACGGCCAGGACGCCGCGGACGCCGAGCGCCTGGTGAGCCTGGTCGACGGACTGCTCATTTCAGGCGGGGACGATGTCGACCCGATGAGCTACGGATCCGACGTGACTGACGCCAGAGGACACGATCCGGCCGTCGACGAGTTTGAGATCGCCCTGGTTCGGGCAGCACGCTCACAAGGCAAGCCTTTGCTCGCGATTTGCCGAGGCCTTCAGCTTCTCAACGTGGCCCTCGGTGGAACCCTCCAGCAGGAGATCACATCAGAGGGAGGAGTTCACGAGCTGATCAATGAGAACACCGACCCGGACGACATCAACGCCTGGCGTCACGTGGTCCGTTTCGAGCCCGGGTCGCTGCTGGCCGGTCTATACGGGAGCGAAGAGGCCAAGGTGAACACCCTCCACCATCAAGGCGTGGACGTGCTGGCATCGGGTCTGGTGGTTGAAGGAAGAACCGACGACGGTCTCGTCGAAGCGGCTCGGTGTGAAGGTGACTGGTGGGCGCTGGGAGTCCAGTGGCACCCCGAACGGATGGACGATGACCATCACGCTCTCTTCCATGCCTTCCGCGAGGCTATCGAGACTGACTAGACCGAGACAGCCAACGCCGGAGTAAGAGCGTCTCTGATCTCGGCCAGTCGCTCGGGGACGACCCGGTAGTAGATCCACCGCCCATCACGTGTCCCCTCGACGAGACCCGCCTCTCGGAGAACCTTCAGGTGGTGGGACACGGTCGGCTGGGAGAGTCCCAGGGGAACCTCCAGGTCACATCCGCATGCAGCTCCATCGGGAGATCCGGCGAGCATCGACACGATTCGAAGTCGAGCGGGATCAGCCAGCGCGGCTAGAACCGGGGCCATCTCAGCAGCGTCCGAGTCGTCGATGACACCCTCGAACAGTGGTGTGCAGCAGTAATCCATGTCGCATTGACGATAGTCGATGTATCGACGAGGAGACACTCGTCGCTCAAGAGAGCAGCGCCTCCACTGTTTGCCCTTCGGCACAATCGTCCAGGATCGGGCAGAAACGACACCAGGGCCCGCCCCTTTTCTCCAGTCTCGACCCGTCACTCCATGCGGTGCGGATCTCGGTGGCCAACTGAGCCACTTCTTTGGCTACCCGCTCCACATCGGAACTCGACGGGACCGTCCGGTACCTCTCTCCCGTTCGGACCGACACGGCCTCGACGTAAGCCGGAAGGTCGGTGTGCCCCAGAGCCCAGAGCAGTGCGTAGAACATGAGCTGGTCTTCGGGCGCACCAAGCTCCCCGGTCTTCCAGTCGACAAGCCGGTGACCGCCGAGATCCTCCCGATAGACAGCGTCGACCGTGCCCACCAACTGGATACCGTCGTCCGTCTCATGTTCCAGATCGACCTCTGACCCGACAAAGCCGTCGGTGGGGAGTTTGGTGAAACGGTCGTAGAGGCCGCGTACCTCTTCGATTACGCCGGCGAGGGCAGATGGCTTCATCTCGAGTCCGGCAAGCTTGTTGTTCAATGTTGAACCGCCTATCTCCTCGCGACAGGCCTGGACAAACTCATCTGAGGCGATCGAACCTCCCCTGAGATGACGACTGAAGATGCGATGGGCGAGGCTTCCCAGGAACGCCGGACGCGTGTCGGGCGCATAGATCCCCTCGAGCCGGGCGTTTGCCGAATCCGGACACCGCTTCCACGCCACGTATGTCGAAGCAGAGAGACGCAGCTGATCGCCAGGAACCACCTGCGGAATAGCCAACAACATAGACACCGAGCGTATACCCCTCGCCCGGACATCCCGGGTTCAGATATCGACCTGACCAGGGGTACCATGCCCGGTCCAGGGCTCAGGCCGAATCGGGCGGCCTTTCACATGAACAAGCACCCTTCCTTTCGGATACATCCATTGCTGACTGCCGTGATCGTGGTAGCCGGGTTCTTCGTGGTGTTGTTTGCGGCATACGGGCTTACACGAAACCTCTCCTCGGACGAGGTGATGGGGCGCGTCGATGTGGTGGGCACACCCATCGGTGGCCTGAGTCACGAAGAAGCGATCAGCGCGATCCTCGCCGTCGAGGATCAGTATCTGGCAAGGACCGCTGCCTTCACGATCGACAGCCAGGGCGTGCTCTTGAACCCGGCGGAAGCCGGCTTCGATGTCGACGAAGAAGCGGTCGTCGACGAGGCGATGCGTGTCGGACGGGAGGGCAACGCCGCATATCAGTTCCTCTGGTGGCTTCGCCACGTCTTCGCGACCACCGAGCTCGGTCTCAGTGGCTCCACCGAGACCGCATCGATGAACCAGATCTTCGACGACTGGGATTCCGGGGTCATCTCGAAACCCATCAGCCTCGGTTCCATAGAGATGTCGGATGGCGTCCCCCAGCCCGTCTACCCCGCCACCGGCATCGGTCTCAATCGGAGCGAAAGCACCGAGATCATCGAGGTGAGCCTTCTCGCCGAGGTGCCGAAGGCGAAGCCACTGCCCACGGAGACGATTATTCCGAGGCTGACCGACTCGGACATAGACGACGCGTTGGCAGAAGCCAACCGGCTCCTCTCCGACTCGATTCGTCTGGTCTACAACGACAGCGACCTGGTGTTCACCACCACCCAGTTGGCCGCGGCTTACCGGTCGGAGACAATCGCCTCTTCCGCGCCTCAGATCGTCCATTCGTTCGACCCGGGGACCATCAGCGGTTTTCTCGAGTCGGTCAGGTCCGAGTACGAAGCCAGCCCGGTCGACGCCCGATTTAAGATCTCGGGCGACTCCAACGAAATCGTTCCAGGCCTCCACGGGACCAGGATCGACGAGGTGGAGACGGCGCAGAGGCTTCTTCAGGCGGGAATGACGAGTGGAAGGCTGGGGCAACTTCCCCTTGTCGAGGATGCCGACCCCGATGTGACCACCGAATCCCTCGAGAGCCTGGGCATCAACCATCTGGTCTCGTCATTCACCACATACCACTCGTGCTGCCAGGACCGGGTGAACAATATCCACTTGATGGCCGACGCAATGGACATGGTCATCGTCAGGTCCGGATCCGAATTCGACCTCAACGAGCACGTCGGCCAGAGAACGACGGCGAAGGGGTATGTGCCGGCGGGGACAATCATCGCCGGGCAACTCCAGGACACGGTCGGTGGTGGTGTCAGCCAGTTCGCCACCACCACTTACAACGCCATCTTCTGGGGTGGCTATGAGGACGTGACCCACAGCCCTCACTCGTTCTACTTCACCCGTTATCCCGAGGGGATCGAGGCCACGATCAGTTGGACAACACCAAACCTCGTCTTTCGCAACGACACCGACAAGGCGATCATGATCGACACCCAGTACACCGGCACTTCGATCACAGTTCGCATTTTTGGCGACAACGACGGGCGGACCGTCAAAGGCGAGCAGAGCGGCGGCGAGACCAAGGTCTGGGTCCCCGCAGAGGGCGGCCCCGACGCGATCCACATAAAGGGAATCGTCTCGGATCGGTTTGCCCAATCCTCCCCCGGCGAGCCGAGATACGTGGCCAACCCGAATTTCGGTCTCGATCAGGTG
>JAPUJM010000211.1 GCA_027296205.1 Actinomycetota bacterium | reverse complement strand
GACGCCGGCGGCCACGCCGACCCCGCTGCACGTGCATCAACTTCACGCTGCCTCCGCCTTGACTCCAGTCTCTGTAATGTGTAATATCATTACGTTATATGTGTAAGGAGGTATCAAGTGGCGGACAAGTGTTGCGAGCCCTCTGGCGTCTTCGCGGGGTTGTGGGAGACGATTCAGGAGCAGCTCCAAAAGCAGGGAATCGATCTGGAGCAGATCTGCGCCGGCGGCGCCGAAGACGCACCCTTCAAGGTGGTCTGCGTCACCCCGGGCCTGAAGCAGACCGTCGAGGAGATGGCCCGCTCACCGCGCGACCAGGTGGTCATGGTTCGTGTCGACGAGGAGACGGCCCGGAGCCTCGACGCCTGGGTCGAGACGGACGCCGTCAAGAGCCGCTCCGAGGCCGCCGCACTTTTCATCCGGGAAGGGATCAAGGTTCGATCCGGAGAGCTCGACCAGCTCCGCGAGGCCCTCGAAGACGTCGGTCAGGCCAAACAGCGGCTTGAAGAACAAGCGAGACAGGTGATCGGGAACATACCCGACACCACCAACTAGATTCCCAGCCAACCTTCGAATCTGTGACCAGACCAATGGAAAGGAGAGCGAAATGAAGAGATTCACCATTCCCCGTGTAGCCCACTGTTCCGACGGCTGCAGATCACAGTCCCGGGCATGACCCCAAAACTGCCTACACAATCAGAAACCCCCAGCTTGAGGCTGGGGGTTTTCGTCTGACCAAACTTGGCTGAGCGGAGAGTGGCGGGTGCACCAATTCGCAGGTCAAGAAAAGGCGGCGTCGCGAGCCGCGGCGCCGGCTGCGGCGGTTTTCCAAAAGCGGTATGTTCCCTCGTTGAGGAACTCGCCGGCGGCCTCGGCGACGGCCCCCAGGGCGACGAGGCTGAACAGTCCGCCCACCGAAATCCGCTTGACACCGACTTCGGCCAATTCCGAGACGCGGGGAGCCCCGGGCAATGCCAGTACGTTGACGGGTAGATCGACAGACTCCACCACAGCACGAATGTCGTCCATCTCGGTCAGCCCCGGTGCGTAGAGGACATCTGCTCCCTTCTCTTGAAATGTCTGCAACCGTGTGATGGTGTCGCCCAGATCGGGATGATTGTGGAGATGGTTCTCGGCACGAGCAGTGAGCACCAGGTGGACTGGCCCGGCGTGAGCAGTCTCGGCCGCCGCAGCAACCCGGTCAGCGGCGAGCCCGGCATCGTAAATCGGTTGGTTGTCCCGACCGCTGAAATCCTCCACCGAGCAACCAGCCAATCCTTGCTCGATCGCCAGCCGCACAGTCTCGGCAACGCCGGCGGGCTCATCGGCAAACCCGTTCTCGAGGTCCGCACTCACCGGGAGAGGGGTGGCCGCCACGAGGATGCCGGCGTGCCCGAGCGCCTCCTCTCTCGTCACACCTCCATCAAGACGGCCGAGTGCTGCCGAGTGCCCTGAGCTTGTCGTAGCGAGCGCCTCGAAGCCGATCGATGCGAAGAGCCTGGCGGAACCCGGATCCCACGGGTTCGGAAGCAGCAAGGGCGTGTCACGGTGGTGGAGCTCGAGGAAGTGGGCGGCTTTGGCAGCTTGATCCGTCACGATCTCACCCTAGGTCGGCGACGGATGACAGCGACGACGCAGCCGGTACCACGGAGGAGATCCCCAAGGTTCTCTTTCAGAATCCGAGCTTGGTACCAGTCAGTCTGATCCCAGGATACCGGTGGCCTGGCCAACCTCGATGAGGTGGCCGTCCGGATCACGCATGTAGCAGCGGATCTCGGGGCCCCGGTCGAGGGGAGGCGTCAGGAACGTCGCTCCTTTTGCTGACCACTCGTCGTACACCTGCTGAATATCAGCGACACGGATGTTCAGGAAAGCACTCACCTGATCGGGCTCAGCCGGCACATCGAGTATCACCTCAGGCTTGTCCTCGGTGGGTCCGCCTCCCTCATTGATGATGATCCAACTATTGGCCAGCTTGACGATCGTCGGCCCACCCTCCATCACCGTCACACCCCCAAGGACACCTGCATAGAAATCCCGAGAAGCAGCAACGTCAGCTGAAACAACAAAATGAGTGAGGATGATCCCCTCCGAAGGCGCAGGGAACTCCATGTCTTCCACGATCTGATCTCCTGTAGGCGGGAACGGGAGCCTACTCCCCCACGCCACCCGCAACTCCACACCCATCGCCGTCCATGAGCGCTGCCTGCCACCGGCGGCTGATTTGACCTCAGGAACTGTCAGCACCACGGTCCGGCCCGGAGGTCCACCAATGCGAACAAGTAGGGCGTGTCGGCATTGGGTGAAATGACCTCCTTGAACGTGTAATCGAGGGTCACCGCCTCTCCGAAGGGACCTATTGGTGTCTGCTCATCGTCGACGTTGCGCGTATGGCTGTCATCGCCCGGATAGACGGTTGGGAAAGGCCATACGGTTGATGCCGGTCGTGAGTAGCCCGCGTGGGAAGCCGACCGTCTGCGTCTACTGTGCCCGGGAGGAGTGTGCACGATGCCTGACATCGAACCTGTCGAGTCGGACGACACGGGAGTGGCGATTTGGACGGTGGTGGCGGTGGCGGTCGTCGCTGTCTCTCTGCTCAGCGTGCCTGCTTGGTTTCTGATTCGAGAGGTCATGACTGTGGAAATCGGGGCTCCCCAGGGCGCGGCATCGAGTCCCGATCGACAAGGAGCCGCAGCGACAGATGGGACGATGACGATCCTCGTTGACACTGTCCTGGCTGCTGATCACGACGGCGACATCGTCATCGGCGCCCACAACGTCATGTTGGATTGTGCTGGTCACACCATCACGGGACCCGGACGCCTCTCGGTCCGGAACGGGATCAATGTGTCCCAGAAATCGGGAGTCACTGTCAAGAACTGTTTCATCGAGGAGTTCAACGCCGGATTCCTCATCAACCAATCCGATGACAACACATTCACCAACAACACGGTTTCCCATGTGCGCACGGGATTCACCCTCTTCGAGTCTGACAACAACAAGCTCAACAGAAACATCGTCTCTGACGCCACCGATTGGTTCGGGTACGGGCTTCTCGATGGCTCCGATGAGAATGTGCTCAGCGAGAACACGGCGACTTCCGTCTCCGGAGTGGGGTTCATGTCATGGGGGGCCAACAGGAATTCGTTCAGAGACAACGAAGCCTCGAACAACACCGGTAACGGTTTCGGAGCCAATGATCCCAACACAACAGGGAACACCTACATCGGCAATATCGCTAACGACAACACCGGGCGAGGGATCGAGGACAACACCACCGGTGGAGCCGGCGACGACGGAACAGCCAATACCTACACGGGCAATGTCTGCGAGGGAAACGCCGGGGGTGGCTCCCATCCCCGAAACCTGTGCAGCCCATAGCGAACCACGACTGATAACCCAACACCGGCAGTCTTCTCGGAAATGGACCTGCCCATGGCTCGTGCTACCCCAAGAGCGGAGTAACACCAACGGAGGTCACCACCCCGACGAACCAGGGGGAACGTTGAGTAAGATCCCCGGTCCTAGGTCAGGGACTCCGCCGTCGAGGCCACCAGTCTCGATCAATCAACGGCCGGCTCGGAGATGGCGGCGGCGAAGTCGCCGACGACCTGTTCCCGTTCTGCTTGTTCGGTTCTCATGTGTCGGGGGATGAGAGTGAATGCGATGACTATGGCTGTGGCGAGAACGGCAGCCGATATCAAGAACCCGGTGTTCATCGCGTCGATGAACGCCTGGTTGGCGGCCGACACAACGCTCGCTGCCATCTCTTCGGGGAGATTGGCAGCAGCGACGACGGCGACTCCGATGCTTTCGCCGGCCAACTCCACGATCTCGTCAGGCACGGTGCCCGCGAGAGCGTCATTGACGTTGCTCCGGTAGAAACTCGACACGAACGATCCGATAGTGGCAATGCCGAGGGCGCCACCGAGCTCGCGACTGACGTCGTTGACAGCCGAGCCGACTCCGGCGTCCGCTTCGGGCACCGCCGCCATCACCGTGTCTGTCAGAGCGGGCATTCCCAGTCCGGCGCCAAACCCAAAGATGCCGAGCGGGATGATCACCGAGAGCGTCGAGGAGTCGACTTCGACACCGGTCAGCAGCATGACACCGGTGATCATGGCGCCGGCCATGGCCAGCACCAGGTAGCGGGGACCGATCCTCTTCACCAGGGCACCCGACAGCGGCGCCCCCAGCATCATTCCGACTGACGCCGGGATGATCAGAAGTCCGGCCTCGAAGGCGGAGCGCCCTTGAACGATCTGGAAGTACTGGGTCAGGAAGAAGAAGGTCACCAACATGCCGAAGATGATCAGGCCCAGGGTCACAACGGCCCCCGTAAAGTCCTTCTGCCGGAAGAATCTCAACGGCAGCATCGGCGCGTCGCTCTTCGTTTCGACGATGGCAAAGGCTGTCAGCAGAGTCACGGCAAGCACGAACACAGCGATGATCTCAGGCGACGACCATCCCGCTTCCGGTCCCTGGATGATGCCGTAAACGAGGGCGATGAGCCCCGTCGTGCTGAGGAAGGCCCCGGGTAGGTCAAGACCCAGATTCCGCTCGTCTCTGGACTCGGGGACGAAAATCATCCCGATCAGAGCGATTGCCAGTACCGGTATGTGCAGCCAGAAGACCGAACTCCATCCGATATTGTCGACCAGCCATCCTCCGAGTACCGGGCCGATGCCGATGCCGAGACCGCCGACGGCGGTCCAAATGCCAATCGCCTTGGCCCGTTCCCCACGGGGAAACACGTTGGTGATTATCGAGAGCGTGGCCGGCAGTACCAGAGCGGCGCCCAGTCCTTGAACGCCTCTGAACCCGATTAGTCCCCCGGCCGTGGTCGATAGGGCGGCGCCCACGGAACCGAGTCCGAAGATGACCAAACCGAGGGTCATCCACTTCTTCCTGCCGAATCGATCTCCAAGACTGCCACCGAGCAGCAAGAGGCCGGCGAGGACCAGGACATATGAATCTACGACCCATTGCAAAGTCGAGATCGAAGCTCCAAGATCTACAGAAATCGCTGGAAGCGCTGTGTTGACGACTGTGTTGTCGATGAACACGATCAACGTCCCGACCGACATGACCGCGAGCACCAACCAGCGACGCTTGGACGAGATCTCGTCCGGTCGGGTATCCAGTGTGGTCGACATTTTCTCTTCTCCTCCTGGGGGACCGGCATCAGATCGGTGTCCAGACGCCTCTTTGGATAAGGGTACAAAGCTACTTGGACGGTTGTCTATTCCCGGATCTGGAATTAAGTTTGAATTATCTCAGTTATCCCTATGGTGAAGACTCAAGAGAAAGGCCTGAAATGAAAAGGCTTCCCGAGGATCTGGCGGCAAAGTTGCTGGATGCCTCCCACCAATTCCCAGCAGGATCAGGGTTCGACGTCAGCATCGAAGAGGCAGCCCGGATTGCAGACATCCCGCGGGCGACCCTCTACTACTACTTCTCCGGCAAGGACGACCTGGTCGAGTTCTATCTGAATGACCTGATGGACCGGACACGTGCCGCTATCCAGAAGGCTGCCGCATCTGAAGGAACGTCGGCAGATCGTCTGGAACAGGTCATGATCGCCGTTATCGGATCGTTTGCCGAGTACCCAAAGATGTGCCTCGAGCTACCGAGTGCGATCAAATCCGGCCAGGACCATGCCGCCCTGATGGCGAACATGGATCGATCTGTGATGACACCGTTCCGCGAGGTTTTGATCGAGGGGCGGGCAGCAGGGGAGCTAGCGCTGATCGATGTCGAGGTCGCGGCCGACGCGATCATGGGCGCCCTCCACATGGTCTCGATGAAGAGCCTGATCATGGAGGGCGTCATCGACGTGGAGAAATTGGCGGGCGCGGTTGTGCCCCAACTCGTCAACGGCTTCCTCCCCCGCTGAACAGAGGTTTGTGTGGATCCGAGCTCATGCTCCCCTCGATGCCGAGCTGTATGCCGAGGAAGTTGGACACTTCTTTAAAAGGTGGAATAGACGATCCTCTGAAAGCACTTGTACCCCCGCGTAACCCACTCATCCGAACCAAGGAGACAATCGTGGTTGACAACACGACCCGCACAGCACTGGTGACCGGAGCCAACTCCGGCCTCGGCCTGGAGACATCTGCCCTCCTGGCCGAAGATGGCTTCACCAGGGTGATCATCACGGCTCGTACCCCGGCCAAGGCGGACGGGGCACGTCAAAGTCTGCTCGCCCGAACCAACGCGGACGTGTTCGAGACTCTCACTCTCGACAACGATGACCTGAGCACAGTCGAGGCGGCAGCTACGGAGCTGGCCAAGCGTGGCGGTAAGATCGACGTCCTTGTGCTCAACGCCGGGATGGTGCCGGGTAACGACCTTCTGAAGACAGTCGACGACGTCGAGGCGACAGTGGCCTCGACGCTGATAGGACACCACCTATTGACGATGCGGCTGATCGAACTGGGACTGATCGGTGATGCGGCTCGCATCGTCATCTCGGGATCCGAGGCTGCACGAGGCGACGTGCCCACCTTCCACCCTCTCGACGTGGATATCTTCGCCGCCGAGCACTTTGACGGCAACGTCGAGGCGGCGATAGAGGCCCAGATCCGGATGGAGCCGCCGGCCGAGCACAATGCGGCCAACACCTATGCAACCGCCAAGCAATTCGTCGCGTGGTGGGCTGCTGAGCTCGCCCGCGACCTGCCGGCGGGCGTCACGGTCAACGCGGTGTCGCCGGGCAGCACCCCGGACACCGATGCCGCTCGCAACGCACCCTTCTTCATGAAGCACGTGATGGTGCCCATGTTCAAGCTCATTCCAGGCATGTCGCACTCCCTCCCCGACGGCGCGGGCCGATACATTGAGGCAGCCGGCTATGGGGACGACGTCACCGGGAAGTTCTTCGCATCCAAGCCGAAGAAGATGACCGGCCCGATCGAGGAGGTGCACCTGGATCTCCTCGACAACCCGGCAGCACAGCAGGCACTCTGGAATGTCACCACCAAGGTGGCCGGTGGCGTCGGATATCCGGCGAGGAACTGACTCCCAGCCTCAGCGTTCTTGGGAGTTGCTTCTCGAAGCAGATGTTGTGGCGGCTGAGGTCAGATAAGCCCTCGCGCCAAAGCCGGGACGCGCCGATGATGCGATCCATCGAGAAACCACCCCCAACACTGGCAACTGGCGGGATTCGATATCCCTGTAGAAATGTGGAAATCCGCATCTCGCCAGGTTTTGCTGAGCGGATCAGCATCTAATTCGGGTGTCGAAGGTTCGAGTCCTCCTGAGGGGGCTGGAGTGAGGCCACTGCCAACGCGAAGCCCTCGCCATCGTCCATAAACCAACTGTCCAGCCTCATACCGGCTGCGTCGAACTCCTGCTCAACCTGAGGCTTGGAGAACTTGCAGGAGACCTCCGTATGTATCTCCTCCCCGGCAATGAAAGTGACGGCCAGGTCGAGAGCGCGAATATTGGCCACGACTTCGCGTGACGCTCGAAGGCTCTGGGCCATGCACGCCAGCTCACGGTCAAAACGCGTCACATGCTCGAAAGCGTCGACCGGGATGTCACCACCCAGCTCCCGATTGATGACGTGGAGAATGTTCTTGTTGAACTCGGCCGACAACCCCTGAGCGTCGTCGTAGGCGGCGATCATCGTCGGCTCGTCCTTGACGAGATCCAGCCCGAGCATGAAGGCATCCCCGGGCTCCAGCGCATTCGTCACAGACCGAAGCAACGAATGGCGAAGCGTCGGCACGTAATTGCCGATCGTCGAACCCAGGAAGACGATGATGCGACGTCCCCTCCGTCTTATCTTGCCGAGGTCGGGGACATAGTCACCGACCAGACCCTCAACCTCGAGCCACTTGTAGTCATCGCAAAGCCGAGTCGCGGCAGCGCGCAACGCCCCCTCGGAGATGTCGACCGGGACGTAGCGCCGGCCGGTGCTACTCCGATACATCGCCTCGACCAGCATGTGAGTCTTGTGCGACGATCCGGAACCGAGCTCGATCAGTTCGTCCGGCTGAATGTCGCTCATGATCTCATCGGCCCGCTCCGACAGAATCTCTGTCTCGGCCCCGGTCAAGTAGTACTCGGGAAGACGAGTTATCTCATCGAAAAGCTCTGACCCTCGGGCGTCATAAAAGTACTTGGAGGCGAGGTGTTTCCTGTACGCAGTCAAGCCGTGCCGAACATCCTCGATCATCTGGGCCCTGTGATCGGTGGAAGCGGTGAGATGGGACACCGTCACCGGCGCATCTCCCCCAGATCTCATGGAACACCTTCGTGATCCAGGGGAACGATTTCGATGGTCTCCTCGGTCAAAATCGCCATTCGGTGCTCGGGAACTGGCTCCCAGGGGTCCGAAGCGTCTAGTGGCTCCGACGCGACCCAACTCCCGGCATCGGTCCTGAGCGTGTAGAGGGTGTTGACCGTGGTGCCTGCGGACGTTCTCGACGCGACGATGCTCGACTCCGAGGCAACGACCAGGTTGAGTGCCGCCGCGCCGTGGGCTGCTGTAACCGTCTTGGCAACCTGCCGGATCACCTCGGCGACGGCGTCGAGTAACTCCATACCCGGCTCGTCATCGAGCTGTTGAGCGACCAGATGGAAAAGGACCAGGGAATCATTCATTGAAGTGATCTCGCCGAACCTCGCATCTGACATGGTGGCGAGAAGAGAGCGGCCTATCCCGTCGCGAAATCCACCGATCCATCCGTTGTGGACTGCGGCCAGTCCGCCGGATACGAACGGGGCCACGTTTTGGGGCCCGTGCGGGATTCCCGGGGTCGCCGAGCGGACCGCCGCCAGCACTGGCGTTCCAGCGAGCATTGGGGCCAGGTCCGGTAGGTTCGGATCGGACCATGGAGACTTGTCTGTGACGTAACGCAATGGCTCCGACCGGCCCTCCACCCACCATGCCACCCCGGTGCCATCGACATTCACATGGCCCCACAGCAATTCCTTCGGGGCGTACGCGGCATGTTGCAGCGAGTGAGGTGGGTCATAGAGAAGGGTCGAAAGCGAGATCGGTCTCCGCCCCACGTATCCGGCTAGGCGACACATCTAGACGTCCCAGGCCAATCGGATTCCGGAAAAGATCTGCCGTCTCACCCGGTAATCCCAGTTTCGAAAGGTGCTGCGGGTTACCGCCACCGATGTTGCCCACGAAGCGCCGCGAAGCACGCGGTACTCGGCGTCGTCAAAGAACACCTCCGAATACTCGGGATAGGGGAACGACTCAAAACCGGGATAGCCGAGGAATCGGGA
>JAPUJM010000210.1 GCA_027296205.1 Actinomycetota bacterium | reverse complement strand
GTGGCCATGGCTGGTGTATTCGCAGAGGCATACATCGGCCCACACCGTGATGTCTTCGACTTGGTCCTTGATCGCACGGATGGCGGTCGGGACCGGCCCCGCTGGATCCCAGGCTCCGGAGCCAGTCTCGTCCTTCGAAGCCGGGATCCCGAAGAGAATGACACCGCCTGCACCTGCCGACGCCGCCTCCTTGACCACCGGTATCAACTCGTCGACCGACAACTGGGAGTGGCCGGGCATGGAGCCAATGGGATTGGCCACGCCACGCCCCGAGACCACAAACAGTGGGAGGACAAACGAGGCAGGATGCAGCCTGGTCTCTGCTACCAGCCGGCGGAGGGCGGCGGTCCGTCGTAGTCGTCGGTTCCGTGTTGTGGGGAATTCGCTCACGCGAGACTCCTCTCTCTCAAATAGTCGCCCAGCGCGATGACGAGCGCTTCATAATCGGGGCGACCCGGGATCACATGGGCCTCATGACCGTGTTCGGCCAGCGCCTGTCCTGTCGTCTCCCCGATGACGGCCACAACCAGGTCGTCGAGCCCGCGCGATCGACGCCATCCCGTTATTGCAGATGGGGACCCGAAGATGACGACGTCGACGGGGTTGCGACCGGGGGCGATGGGGCGGGTCTCATAGACGGGTATTGCCGTGACGCGGGCGCCTGCCTTCTCCAAACTCTCGATGGTGGAGGGGTCTGCTCCGGCCGCATGGGGGAAGACAACGGATCTTCCCGCCACCGTCGGCGCCAACTTTCGGATCAGCTCACCGGCTCCAGAGTGGCTGGCCATCTCCATGTTCCCCCCGGCAGCTTCTACCGCGGCGGCGGTCGAATCCCCAACGGCGGTCACCGGAACGTCGGGCATCCCCCCCGACGACCAGATGAGGTGCACCACTCTCGAGGACGTGATCACTATCGAGTCGGCGTCTGCCGATATTGACCGAACCTCGTCTAGAACACTTTCTGGAGCTGCGATCACTTCGATACAGGGGAGGACGACCGGCTCCAGTTGATGAGTGAGCAGGGTCCGCTCGATGGTGGAAGCCCGGTCATGGGTGGTGGTGACGGCAACCCGACTCACGATCACAGGCCCAGAACGGATTGCAAACGACGAGCCACCGTATCGGGCCGGGTGGCCTCGGCCTCTCCGTAACGAGCCCCCCGCTCATCCTGGACGAAACCGGTCAGTCGGATCTTCGACCCTTCGAGCGATCCGAGAGCCCCAAGAGCCGAGCGACATCCGGCATGGGTGTTGGCAAGTAGAGCCCGCTCCGCCTCGACGGCCCGCCTGGTCGCGAGGTCGTCGATACTCAGGGCCATCTCCGCCGCCGGGCTGCCCACCTTGGCCTCGACGGCGAGAGCCGCCTGGGCCGGCGCCGGGACCATCTCTTCGAGGTCGAAGCGGTAACCGATTTCGGCCTTGCGACCCAGCCGCCGCAAACCCGCTTCGGCCAAGATCACAGCGTCGAATTCGCCCGAGCTCACCTTTTCCAGCCTTGTTTCAACATTGCCCCGAATGTCTTCAATCGCGACGTCGGGGCGCAACCTCGTCATCTGAGCTGCACGACGAGGGCTGCCGGTACCCACCCGGGCTCCGGTGGGGAGTGAGTCGAGGTCTTGTCCGCATAGGACATCCCACGGCTCCTCACGCCGTGGATAAACCGCGATCAGATCCGGAGGCCCCTCCACGGGGAGGTCCTTGCAGGAGTGAACCGCGAGATCGGCTCTCCCCTCGAGGACCGCCTGCTGGACAGCGCGGACAAACGCCCCGACCTCGGTGAGGACCGTCACACGAGATGTTCGATCACGGTCGCCGGTCGTGCTCACCTCGACCAGAGACACTTCGAGACCGGGATGGGTTTCGGATATCGCCGATGCAACCCACTCTGCCTGGGATATCGCCAACCGGGACCTTCGGGTGGCGATCTTCAGCTCACTCATCGTCGATGCCGAAGGCTTCAGCAATGACATCAACCGCCTCCGGTGCCCGATCGGCCTGCTTCACGTAGGAGACCGGTCCGGCCAGCAGGGTCCGGGCAACGGTATGGGCGGCCTGTCGCAACACCCCCTCATCGTCACCGCTGCCGAGCCGTCCTACGAACCGATCAACCGTGCGGTCGACGATGTCGTCGGCTGTGCGCATCAACCCCCCAATCAACGGACCGACCGTGTGGTGGTCCCTGTACTGGCGGTAGGCGTCACTGGCAGCCGTTTCCACATAGTTGTCCGCTTCTCCCGCTCGGGGACGGTGGTCAGCCATTCGTGCAAGGTCGTCGATGTCGAGATAGGTGATGGCGGCGGCTTCCGGAGACCTGAAGTCGGGTGGCATGGCCATGTCGACCAAGGTGAGCGGAGCCTCTCTTTCGGATATGGCGGCCGCCATGGTGTCCTCGTCGACGAGATGTTGCTTGGCCGAGGTTGCCGAGACCACAGCCGGAAACGTGCTCAAGGCCTCGGCGGCTCTGTCAAAAGCCCACACCTCCAGACCCTCTCTGCTCGCCACCTTCTCGGGATGACGAGCAACGACCGTGATATGGGGTGGTATCGGAAGCAGGAGGAGGCCCTCGACAACCGCAGTGGCCATGATCCCCGAACCGAGCACTGCCACCCGACTGGCGGACCCGATGGCCTGAGCGGCGACAGCCCCCATGGATTTGTGGGGAGAGCCGGGAAGCAAGTCCCGGGTCCGTCTTCCCACCGACACCGCCGTCTCGAGAAGACCGGCGAACAGACCGTTGACGGCCTCTGCCTCTTCGGCCTCGAGGACCGTCCGGCGGAACTGGGTCAGAATCTCCTGTTCGCCGAGGATGGGCGACTCGAGACCTGCCGCGACCCGGAACAAACGAGTGACGGCTCGATCACCCTGGCGTATTTGGGGTTGGATGTGATCAGGGAGATCACCGAACAAGGCGTGGAGCGCGTCGTCCAAGGTGGCCTGTGGTCCGGGAACCGCGACCAATATGCGAAGACATGTGGAAAGGACGAAGCCGTTATCGAGGGTGCCGGCTCCGGTCAGCAGCTTGGCCAGCTCGGCGCGAACCTCACCACCGTGGTGTGGATAGGCAAAACTGGCTGACGACACATCCAAGTGAGACCTACTGATCCGGGAGCACACGAGCGTACCGGGATAGCCCTTCGACGGGGAGTCGGTAAAAGCGGGCCGGGGCCTCTTTCAAACCCAGTCGCGGGGCTGGGAGGTGACCATGTCGAGCAGCGTGGCTTCGGGACTGTGTGGTTCCGGATGGTGGTCGTACACCCAGCGGGCCCGGGACGGCAACGAGGCAAGAATCGACTCGACCCGACCCGACGTCTCCAACCCGAAGCGGGTGCCACGGTCCCACACCAGGTTGAACTCGGCGTAACGACCCCTGCGGATCTCCTGCCAGATCGTCTCCGCTTTCCCATATGGCACCTCAATCCGTCGTTCCAAGATCGGGATGTAGGCCTCAATCAGCCGTTCGCCGAGATCTGTCTGGAAGGCCCATACCTCCTCGAGACGATCGGTCAGGTGATCGAAGAACAGGCCGCCGACGCCACGGGCCTCTTTGCGGTGTGGGAGATAGAAGTACTCGTCGCAGGCCTTTTTCCACGCCCGATAATCGGCGACATCATGGGCATCGCAAGCCTGTTTGAGCACGCGATGAAAGTGACGGGCGTCATCCTCATACAGGTAGTGGGGAGTGAGATCGGCTCCCCCGCCGAACCACGCCGATCCCGTGTCGGTCTCGAAGAAGCGGAGATTGGCGTGAAATGTGGGTGCGTGTGGGTTTCTGGGATGGACGATGATCGACACCCCCGTCGCGTAGAACTCGCTGCCTTCCACCGCCATCCGCTCCGAGAGACCGGCCGGGGTCGCCCCCGCCACAGCCGAAACGTTCACGGCCGCCTTCTCT
>JAPUJM010000021.1 GCA_027296205.1 Actinomycetota bacterium | reverse complement strand
GCGTTTCTTGGCACCGGGGTCGGACTGGCCCTCGTCGGCGCAAGCTACTCCTTGGATGGCCTGCCGGCCGTTGTCATTTTCTACCTCGGTTTCGGAGCTCTCCTCGCTTCGACGCACGCTCTTGCTCACCTGATCGTCGGCCAGATCCTCGGTATCGAGTTCACTCGATGGTTTGTGGCCTCACTCGCCCGGCCCCAACCCGGCGTGAAGATCGACTACGCGACCTATCTCCGGGCGCCGGCGAGACGTCGAGCCTGGATGCATGCTTCCGGGGCCCTTGTCACCAAGATCATTCCGTTTGCCCTGATTGGCGGTGCGGTCGCTGCGGGGTTGCCGACTTGGGCTGTTCTCGGTTTGGCCGTGATCGGGACCGCGATGATCATTACCGACGTCCTCTGGTCGACAACCAGTTCCGACTGGATGAAATACCGCAGGGAGATGAAGTTCGCTCAGACGTCCTGATCGGGGACCGGGATCGACCCGTCGACCTGGTGAAGCTTCTCGTGGGTGGCCACCAGGTCGTCAAAATCGGGTGGTCGTTCGACATCGATGGCGATGAGATGGCGTGTCTTCGGCCCATCGGCCCGGTCGAATGAGCGGGCCCGGGCGATCAGAGCTGCCGACGCATCGTCAATCCGTGTGTGCTGGGCGAGATGGTCCTCCCAACTTGCTACAGCGAACAACTCGGTCAGTCGGGTGGGGTGCGCCGTGTTCCGAAAGAGACGCCACCGGTAGGCGCCCGTGCTCAACCGCACAAGACGGATCTCGTTCATGATGTCCGTAAAGCCGGCAAAGTCACTCTCGTCGATTGTCCAAGTGTTGAGGACGATCACCGGTCCGCCCTCGAGGCTGGCGTCGTGGTGAGGTTGAGCAGCGCGCTCCGGGGTGAACTCCGGGGTGTCGATGTCATCGATGCGAGGCACGCCGAATCGGGGGCTCATCAGACCAATGACCAATGCCCCCGAGCTGAATGCGACAATCGACCCGCTGGTTCCGATCTGGTCGGCGACCATTCCGGAGAGAATGGATCCGATCGGCAGGATCCCGGCAAACGCCAGTGTGTAGAGCGACATTGCCCTCCCCCTGATCCACTCGGGCGCCATCAGTTGGGCGCTGGCGTTGAGGGTGGAGAGTGTCAGCAACCAGAAGATTCCGACGAGAAACATTGCCACGGTCGCCACAACGAGATTGGGGGCGAGGCCGAGCATGATCCCCGAGACACCGAAGAGTGTGATGGTGTAGGCGACCAGGTTCCCCTGGAAACGCCGCAGAATCTTGGGCCGGAGAAAAGCGCCGACCAAAGCGCCGAAACCCATCGCCCCCAATAAAACGCCGAACATGGCTGCGCTTCCCCCGAGATGATCGGTGTGCACCGGCAGGGTGGCCTGGACGACGGCCGAAGTGAGGGCAAAGAGCGCAACCAAGGCGAGCAGGTTGCGGAAGGTTGGCGTGAACCGGGCGAAACGGATTCCGAGAGATATTGCCGATCCCATGGATGCCGTCTCGCGTTCGCGGACGGCGAGTTGGGGGCCGATTATCAGGAGCACCACTATCACCGCGCCGTAGGTGAGGGCGTTGATGGCGAATCCGGCCTCGGGCCCGAAGGCGACGATGATCACCCCTCCCACCGCCGGGCCGACAGCTCGGGCAGCGTTGAAGGCAACCGACTGGAGGGCGACCGCCGACGCCACCAATCCTCGCGGGACCAGGTCCGGAACCAGCGCTTGCCACGCCGGGATGTTGAGGGCCAGACCGGTTCCAAGCAGAAGTCCGAGGCCCAGAAGCAAAGGCGGGTTGATCAGATCCAGGTATGTGAGGACCGCCATTGCCACCGCCGATCCCCCCATGATCCCCTGCGCGATCAGCATCAGCTTCGTTCGGTCGAACATGTCGGCCAAAGCGCCGGCCGTGAGGGCCAGGAAAAAGAGCGGCAGTAGGGCAGACGCAACCATCCAACCAACCCAGGTGCTCGATCCGGTCAGCTCGAACATCAGCCAGGAGGCAGCCACGGCCTGAATGAATGTGCCTGACGCCGAGAACACACTCGCTCCCCACAAAGATCGGAAGTGCGGATACTTGAGAGGGGCAACTGCCGACGTCATACCGGCAGGGTAGATGTTGGCCTAGGTTTGTCTCGTGGTCCGCGATCTCGCCTATTTCGTTCACGGTGACGCCGGTCCGGGACCAGGGGTGTTGATTCTCCACTCCTTCTGGGGGTTGACCTCTTCGGTGAAGAACCTGGCCGATGGGCTTGCCGACCGTGGGTACACAGTCCTGGCTCCTGATATCAACTTCGGCGAACTGCCCGAGTCGGAACAAGACGCCCTGGATCATCTCGGGGAGGCCAGCCCCGACCGGTTGGCATCCCTGGTTTTCACGTCGGCCAAGCTTCTCCATGAGAGATCGACCGAGGGACCGATCGGGGTGGTGGGTTTCGGTATGGGCGGGTCGCTCGGATTGTGGGCCTCGGTCCGTCTCAACGACCTCGTCGCCGCGGCAGTCTCCTTTTACGGGAGCCAGCAGATCGACTTCGCCGGCTCCAGATCGTCCTACCTCATTCACCTGGCAGAGGAAGACGAGTTCATCACCGACGATGAGGCCGCCTTCATGGAGGCCACCATGGGGCTTGAGTCTCTGCCGGTTGAGGTCATCCGGGATCCGGAGACGAAACTTGGGTTCTGTGAGCCCGATGGTGACACTTTCGACCCGGAGGCCTTCGAAAAGGCCTGGGCGGCGACTCTCGTCTTTCTAGCCGCCCAGCTATCCGACTA
>JAPUJM010000209.1 GCA_027296205.1 Actinomycetota bacterium | reverse complement strand
GTCATCGACGGTGATGTAGCGAAGGATCTCCACGTCTCCGGTGTCGGGATCGACCTCCACCATCGCCAAGTGAGCCCCGAAAGGCCAGGTGGCGTTTGGCGGGTCGAATATGACATGCGACTCGAGACCACCTTCGATCTCGCTCTCACCAAGTCGATGGGGCAGGTATGCCGCGGCAGCGATCTCGGTCCACTCGATATTACTGTCGGGTGAGCCGACTACCGACGCTCCTTCTGCGCTCAGCTCGATGTCCTCAGCGGATGCCTCCATGAGGTGAGCTGCGATGTCCTTGGCCTTTGCCGCAACCCGTTCTGCGGCGTCGAAGGTCGCTGTGCCATCAACAGCCAGGGAACGGCTGCCGAAGGTGCCAATTCCCATCGGCGACTCTTCGGTGTCACCATGGATGACCCTGATCTTCTCCACCGGCAGACCGAGACGGTCGGATACGAGCTGTGCCCATGTCGTTTCGTGGCCCTGTCCACTGGGGCCGGTGCCGGTAATGACGGTCACTGACGTGTCGGGGTTGACTCGCACCAGCCCTGTGCCATAGAAGCCGGCCGGAAGCCCATAGGTCGACCAGGAGAACCCGAGCTCGGCGAGCGCTGTGGGCGCGAAGCCACACACCTCGCAATAGGTAGCGACACCGATACCGACATAACGTCCGTCGACTCTTGCCTGTTCGCGCTCGGCCTTGAGGCCCTCGTAGTCGGCGACCTCGACCAGCTTGTCGAGATTGGTCGCGTAGTCCCCGGTATCGATGGCAAACCCGATCGGCGACACCACCGCCTCGTCGAACTTCTCGATGAAATTCTTCTTCCGCACATCGACGGGGTCGACCCCGATCTCCCGTGCATAGGCGTCGATAACGCGCTCCAAGTAGTAGGCAGCTTCTGGTCTGCCGGCTCCGCGGAGTGCATCGGTGGTCATCGTGTGTGTGAATACACACGTTGCCTTCCAATGCGTCGAGAACTTGTACTGGCCCGATCCCACGAACAGAGCTAGGAAGGGGATGGCTGCAGTGAGATTCTGCTCGTAAGCCCCCATGTCGGCAATGGCGTCGAGCTCATACCCGAGGATCTCGCCGTCGTTGGTACCGGTGATAGTCGCCGTACCGACCCAGCCGCGGCCGTGGGTAGATGAGCCTGCCGCCTCGCGTCGGGTCTCGGTCCACTTAACTGGACGCCCGAGTTGCTGTGCGGCGAAACAGACCAAGACCTCGTCGCTGTAGACGTTGAGTTTGACCCCAAAACCGCCACCCACCTCGGGCGCCGTCACATGAACCTGATTCGCATCAAGTCCGAAGGTGGTCTTGATTACTCCCATCAGGGCGTGGGGGATCTGCGAACTCGAATGGACGTCAAACCGCCCATATCCGCCGTTCCACTCGGCCAGGACTGACCGAGGCTCGATGGCCACTGGGATCAGCCGCTGGTTTACTGCCTCGATCGAGACGGTGATGGTGTCGTCACGGGCCTTGGCGTCGGCGATCGTCTGCTTGGTGGCGGCGATCCCTTCTTCGTCACCCCATGGCCCGGCCTCCCAGGCCAAAAGGACGTTCGACTCGAGATCGTCATGCACCAGGGCGGCATCGGAGGCCGACTCCTTCAGATCGATCACAGCCTTCAGCGGCTCGTAGTCGATATCTATCAGATCGGCGGCGTCCTTCGCCTGATATGCGTTCTCGGCCACGACCATGGCGACTGCCTCACCGACATGGTTGACCTTGCCATGTGCCAAAAGTGGACGTCCCTTGGCAATTTTCACCTGGGCGAGCAGGTCGCCGAGATGGGCCACGTCATCGTGGGTGTAGACCGCGACGACGCCGTCCGCTGCCACAGCAGCGTTGGTGTCGATCGAGTTGATCACGGCGTGCGCATAAGGGCTGCGTGCAAAGGCCACGTGAGTGGTCCCGACCGGCGCAATGTCATCGACGAACTTGCCCGAGCCCTGAATGAGGGCGGGGTCCTCTCTACGGCGAATCGAACCGCCTAAGGCACTTATCGTGGCCATTAGCTTCCTTCCTCCCAGTCGGGGGGAGCCGGCTCTTCGCCGCGCATCTTTGCTCCGGCGTACTCGACGGCACGCACGATGTTGTGATACCCGGTGCATCGGCAGAGGTTTCCCTCGATGCCGTGGCGGATCTCATCCTCGGACGGGTTGGCGTTGTCCTCGAGGAGAGAGACTGCCGCCATGATCATTCCCGGTGTGCAGAAACCACACTGGAGCCCATGACGCTCCCAGAAGCCTTCCTGCACCGGATGGAGGTTGCCATTGCTGGCCAGGCCCTCGATCGTCGCGATGTTTGCGCCGTCGGCTTGGACGGCCAGCATGGTGCATGACTTCACCGGCTTGCCGTCGAGGTGGACGGTGCAGGCGCCGCAATACCCGGTTTCGCAGCCGACGTGGGTGCCGGTCAGTCGCTGATCCTCCCTGAGAAAGTGAACCAGGAGGGTTCGGGGTTCAACGTCGCCCGATACCTCGCGTCCGTTGACTGTCATCGACACTTCCATGGGAACTCCTTTCGATTATGAGCAAGACAATCCGAACCTATCAAATGGGGACAGCTTGTGTCGTCTGATGTCACCTTTTTGTCGAACTCATCTAACTCATGAGTCCGGCGGCGAGAGGCGTATCGAGTGCGGGCGTGGCCGTGGGCGGGTAGCTTGCGCCGAGATGTACGCAGAGCAGCATCGCCGTAGCTTGGACGACCCCAATGGTTTTTGGGCCGAAGCGGCAGAAGCGATCGACTGGGTCAAGGAGCCGACGATCGTTCTCGACGATTCGAACCCTCCCTTCTACCGCTGGTTCAGCGATGGCGAGCTCAACACATGTTTCAACGCTCTGGACCGGCACGTCGCTGCAGGACGAGCGGAACAGGTTGCTCTCATCTATGACAGTCCGGTCACCGACACGGTGGAGAGGATCACTTACGCCGAGCTCCTCGATCGGGTGGCCCGGTTTGCCGGCGGTCTCCGTTCGCTCGGCGTTGACAGGGGCGATCGGGTGATCGTCTATATGCCGATGATCCCGGAGGCCCTGGTGGCGATGCTCGCCTGCGCCCGTCTCGGGGCCATTCACTCGGTTGTCTTTGGCGGGTTCGCTCCCAAGGAGCTGGCGATCAGAATCGACGACGCCCGGCCCAAAGTGATTGTTGCCGGCTCGTGCGGCATCGAAGTCGACAGGGTGATCGAGTACAAGCCGTTACTCGACGCCGCCCTCGAGATTGCCGACCATCAGCCCGACAACTGCGTGATCTACCAGCGGCCCCAAACAATAGCCACCATGGTTCAGGGTCGAGACGTCGACTGGGAGGAACTCGCCGACACCGCGGACCCTGCCGACTGTGTCACGGTGAAGGCCACCGATCCGCTCTACATCTTGTACACCTCGGGTACTACCGCCATACCCAAAGGGGTAGTCCGCGATAACGGCGGTCACGCTGTCGCTCTCCGCTGGAGCATGCCCAACATCTTCAACGTCGAGCCGGGCGATGTCTATTGGGCGGCTTCGGATGTGGGGTGGGTGGTCGGCCATTCGTACATCGTCTATGCGCCCTTGCTGACCGGGTGCACCACAGTCCTCTATGAGGGGAAACCGGTGGGAACACCCGACCCCGGTGCGTTCTGGCGGGTGATCTCCGATCACGACGTGTCGAGCCTGTTCTGTGCCCCGACCGCGTTTCGGGCGATCAAACGGGAGGACCCCAGGGGCGAGCAGGCGCGAAACTACGACCTTTCCTCACTGCGTTCGCTGTTCATGGCCGGCGAGCGTCTCGATCCGGACACATATCAGTGGGCGTCGGATCTTCTCGGTGTCCCGGTGATAGACCATTGGTGGCAGACCGAATCGGGGTGGCCGATCGTGGCCAACTGCCTGGGCATCGAGGCGATGACGGTGAAGCCGGGCTCGGCGGCCAAACCGGTTCCCGGGTATGACGTCCATGTTCTCAATGAGGCAGGTGACCCGGTCGGCGCCGGAGTGGACGGTCTCGTCGCGGTGAAACTTCCGCTGCCCCCGGGCACGTTGCCAACCCTCTGGCAGGATGATGACCGATTTGTGGACTCCTATCTCTCGACATTCCCCGGCTACTACTTGTCTGGAGACGGCGGATACATCGACGCGGACGGTTATGTGTCGATCATGGGCAGGGTCGACGACGTCATCAACGTTGCGGGGCATCGGCTGTCGACAGGTGCGATGGAGGCGGTGCTGGCGGACCATCCCGATGTCGCCGAGTGTGCAGTGATCGGGATTGGGGACGAGCTGAAGGGCCAGGTTCCCCTGGGTTTTGTCGTGCTCAGCGCCGGGGTCGAGCGTAATGGTGGCGAGATCCAGTCCGAGCTGGTCCAGATGGTGCGCGACCAGATCGGTGCGGTGGCATCGCTGAAGCGAATATTGGTGGTCAAGCGTCTTCCCAAGACCAGATCGGGCAAGATTCTGCGAAAGGTGATGCGGTCGATTGTCGCCGGTGAGAAGTATCAGACGCCGCCGACGATCGATGATCCCGTCATCCTTGACGAGATCGAAGACTCGATCAAGGTGCTCTCTGTTTCGGAGTAGGCGGACAGCGAGTTTGTCCTCGATGAAGCGCATCCCGACCCGTCATGGTGGGTCGGTGCAGCCATCGACTTCCAGCAAAGTACCTGCCCATATCCTGTGTGGAAATCTGGGGGTGAAGCCAACCCATGTCGGTGGGCGTTCCGGTATCGACATGGGGCAGAAGAGGTCGAAAACCCCCCTTATAGTGTCTG
>JAPUJM010000208.1 GCA_027296205.1 Actinomycetota bacterium | reverse complement strand
AGAGAATGGCGGCGATCATCGCGGCGATGATCGCCAGGAGGCCGACCAGCCACCATGGGAACTCACGGCCCTCGATCTTGTAGGCCCCACCCGGGTGGGGTGCTACCAGATCGGGATCATGCTCAGTTGTCGAACTCATGGAGAAGGCTGCGTCAGATAATTTATCTGACGCAGCCTATCTAGTCGAATTTATGCTAAACAACCACATAGATGTAGTCGTAGGTGAGTTCGAAGCCCTCTCCGAACCACCTCAAACCGAGATCATCAAAGACACCATTGGTTTTGAGCTCCTGGATGGCCTCATTGACCGGACCCACCAAATCCGAACCCTGCGGGAAGATGAACCCGAGTGGGTCGGACTGCAATCCGTCGTCGATCGTGGTGAGCTCGTCGGCGTTGGCTCCGATGTAGCCGAGACCTGCGGCGTCGTCGATGATGACGACGTCAACGTCACCGGCGATCAGCGCCTGGATGGCAAGGGCGAACTGGTCGAACGCCTGGATCCGCGCGGCACCAACCAGAGTCTCAGCCAACTCGTAGTTTGTCGTTCCCACCTGGGTGGCAACAATTGCGTCGGAGTCGATAACGTCCTGCGCGCTGCCGTACCGGTCGTCACCCTTCTGAACGACGAATTTCTGCTCGACAACCATGTAGGAGTCCGAGTAGTCGACGATCTCTTTTCGATCGTCGGTGATCGAAATGCCGTCCGCTGCCGTGTCAAGATCGCCCTGGGCCACCTGGTCGATCACCGCGGGCCAACCGGCCTCTACGAAATCAGCCGTGCAGTTGAGGAGCTTGCAGATCTCCGTCCATGCGTCGTAATCCCATCCCTCGCCCTCGGTTCCTCCGAGCGGGATGAAGTTGAAGGGAAGATAGGCGTTCTCGACGCCGACGGTCACCGTACGACCTTCGAGGTCGGTGAATCCTTCTGCAGCGCCTCCGCTGGAGCCGCTGTCACTGTCACCGCAGGCTGCGACAACAAGGGCGAGTACCGCCACAATTGCGAATAAACGTGTTCTGTTTTTCATTGGTTGATTGGTCCTCCTGTGAACCGGACTGCAATCGTATCAACGCTGGCTCGCCACTGGCGAACCGAATGCGGTTGGCCGCCTGAAGTGGTTGCGCGCCGCACCCTGGCGGGAATCGGATTAGTGTCGCCCGCTGAGCGTGTGAACTTCGCTTCACGCGCCTTTCGATACATGGAGGAAAAATGAAAATAATCAAGCTCTTGGCGGCAATGACCGCCCTGATGCTGATCCTGGCTGCCTGTACGTCCGACGATGACGGAGCGACAGCGACCGATGATGACGGAGCAGCCGACACGACCGAAGCTGTAGACCTCGTCCAAGGCGGGGGAGAAAGGCTCGCAGCCGTAATCGCCGCCGACGTGGTCGTTTGCGGTGTAAACGATGGCCTTCCCGGGTTCGGTGTTGTCGGTGCCGACGGCACCTACTCTGGCTTTGATGTCGACTTCTGTCGCGTCGTTGCAGCAGGTGTTCTTGGTGACGCTGACAAGGTTGAGTACAAGCCGTTGACCGCTGATGTTCGTTTCACCGCGCTTCAGTCGGGTGACATCGACGTATTGATCCGGAACACGACCTGGACCGCCACCCGAGACGGGCAAGAGGGTGCCACCTTCCTGTTCACAGTCTTCTATGACGGTCAAGGAATGATGGTTCCGGCTTCGACTGGATTCACCACTCTGGAAGACCTGGCGGACGCAAACATTTGCGTGCTCTCCGGTACGACTACGGAGTTGAACCTGACCGCGGTCTTTGGTGCCCGGGGCATCCCGTTCACCGGTGTTGTGTTCGAGGACAACTCACTCCTTCAGCCGGCTTACGAAGCAGGCCAGTGTGAGGCTTGGACTTCTGACGCGTCCCAGCTCGCAGCCTTCAAGTCGTCGATCGAAGGCGCAGGTGGCGAGGACCAGTTCATCATGGCCGAGATCATCTCCAAGGAGCCCCTGGGCCCGGTCGTCTCCGATGGCGACACAGAGTGGGCACAGGCCGTGGAATGGTCGGTCATGGCGACCGTCCAGGCCTGGGAGTTTGGCCTCGATTCAGGAAACATCGGTAGCTACTCCGGTGACAACCCGAACATCCTGAACTTCATCGGAACGGATAATTTCGACCCCGGTCTCGGACTTCCGTCCGACTTCGCGGTCCAAATCGTGACCCAGGTTGGCAACTACAAGGAGATCTTCGACGCCCACATACCGGCGATCGGGCTCTCGCTTGAAGGCAGCCCCAACAACATTTGGACTGACGGCGGTCTCATGTACGTACCGCCTTACCGCTAGTTCGAAACGATTCACGTGAGGGTGGCCGCCAGGCCACCCTCACCACCTTCATTTCTCGGGAATGACGACAGAGACTCAAGAGCCACAACGTCGGGAAGTGGCGCGTCCGCCCTTCTATCGCGACGTACGGGTAATCCGCGTCGTAGGCCAGATCCTCGCGGTAGTGGCCGTCGTCGGGATCGGCTTCTGGCTGACCAGAAACCTGTTTTCCAACATGAATCGCTTGGGGATCTCGACGTCATTCAATTTTCTCTTCGGACCAACCAACACCGCGATTCCCTTCTGCGATAACTGCTGGGTGATCCCCTACCAATTTCGGTTCGATCCGAGGTCACCGGTATGGCAGATGGTGCTGGTCGGGGTCAAGAACACCTTCCTCGCTGCCTTCTTCGGGATCATTCTCGCCTCGGTAATGGGTCTTCTGGTCGGCATATCCCGACTCTCGGAGAACTGGTTGGTGGCCCGGCTCGCCACCGTTTACGTCGAGTTTTTCAGGAACATCCCGCCTCTGGTCATCATCATTTTCTTCGGTGCGGCGGTGTTCACTGCTGGACCGTTTCCGATCTTATCGGAGAGCTGGGAGATCAATTTCCCCGCGACCGACAACAACCTCTTGATCATCAACAACGACAAGTGGGGCATCCCCGGGTTTACCAGCACCGGGTCTCTAGTGGTCTTCTGGGCCATCCTCATCATCGGTGTGGTCGTTGCTGCCTACGTATGGCGGCGGCGTACCAAGTTCTTCGAGCAGACCGGCCAACCGCATCACCGTGTCCTTTGGTTCACCGGTGTCGTCCTCGCCTCGCTGGTTCTTGCCTACTTTGTGACGGGCCAGCCCTTCGACATGTCATGGCCGGTGATCTCGGAGAACCGGAGACGTATCGATGGAGGCTTTATCGTCAACTGGGGATTCATGTCGATCGCAGGCGCCCTCGGCCTCTACACGGCGAGCCACATCGGCGAGATCATCCGTGGGTCGATCCTTGCCGTGCCCAACGGCCAGTCCGAAGCCGCCAACGCCGTGGCACTGTCTGCATCGCAGCGTTATCGGTATGTCGTGCTCCCGCAGGCGACGCGTATCGCACTTCCACCGACGATCAACCAGTACCTCAACCTGGTCAAGAACACCTCTCTTGGCACCGCCGTCGCCTACGCGGAGATCACCAGTCTGACCAAGACATCGGTCGGAAACGGCCGACCGGCCTTCCAGTCATTCATCATCGTGATGGCCGTCTATCTGGTGTTCTCATTGACGATCTCGCTGGTTCTCAACCTCGTCAACCGCAGGATGCAGTTGGTGTCGCGATGACCACGACCGCTCCTGCCCCTCCCCGGCAGACTCGAATGGACTGGGCGAGGAAGAATCTATTCAGGAGCTGGTGGTCGGGTCTGATCACGGTCATTCTGGTGCCGCTCATTGTCTACCTGGCCTACCTGAGTCTGCGCTTCTTCTTCGTCACCGGGCAATGGGATGCGGTCCGGGTCAACCTCACCCTGTTCATGCAAGGGACCTTTCCCCGTGATGAGCAGTGGCGTCTCATCAGCCAGATCATGATCTTCGCCCTTGCCTTTGGAATTGGGTTGGGCACCAACTCGGCCGCTTCCCAGGACAGGGCGGAGGATGCCGGGCTGGACTACGAGAGAGGCAGCATCGCTGGGACATTGGCACGCATGTGGTCGCTGGTTGCGTTCATTTCTCTGCTGCTCTTCTTTGCCAGCACCGACGATCTCGGCAACTTCATCAACCCGTTTCTCGTCGTGGGTGGAGGGCTGGTCATGGCCGCCATCGGATACCAGGCACATCGCTTCCCCAGACGAATCAGAAGGGTCGGTTGGCTACTGACGGCGACCTTTCTGGTGCTCGGATTCCAGGTCGTTTCGGGGTTCGACGCCGGCGGTTGGTTGCCGTTGTCGATCATCTTTGGTGGCGCTGTCTACGGGGCGGTGCCAGTCGACCGATTCGATTCGGCCTGGCTGAGATTCGCCTTGCGGCTAGTAGCGATCGCGGTTGTGGTCCTGATCGTTCAGGCCGTCTACAGGGCTGTCGACTCCCCGGGCATCGGCTGGGACAAGTGGTCCGGTCTCCATCTGACGCTGATGGTCTCGGCGATCGCCATCGTGCTGGCGTTCCCACTCGGGTTGCTGCTGGCTCTCGCCCGGCGCTCAACGCTTCCCGCCCTCCGGATGATGGCGACGGTCTATATCGAGGTCATTCGGGGCGTGCCGCTGATCACATTGCTGTTCATGGGTCAGTTCATCCTCGGCTTCCTGCTTCCCCAGGGCACCGTGCTCTCCGCGATCACCAGGGCCATCGCCGTCATGACCCTTTTCTCGGCGGCGTACATCGCCGAAATCGTTCGTGGTGGGCTCCAGGCATTGGACAAGGGTCAGAACGAAGCCGGGCAAGCGCTGGGTATGGCCCCACCTCCAATCATGCGACGCATCATCCTCCCCCAGGCACTCACCGCGGTCATCCCGGCGATGGTCGGACAGTTCATCTCCCTGTTCAAGGACTCCTCACTCTTGTCCATTATCGCCATCCTCGAGTTCCTCGGTGTGCGCAAGATCATTCACGCCCAGCCGGATTTCCGGTCGGTGGCGTTCGCGGAGACCCTGGTATTCGTGGCGATCGGCTATTGGGCATTTGCTTTTGCCATGTCCCGCGAGAGTCAGAGATTGGAGCGTAGATTGCGAGTGACCAGATGACGACCGAACAGAACCCCCAGATCTATTCCGATGCCACCAAGGCCAAAGGCGAGCCGGTCATCGAACTGACCGACGTCGACAAGTTCTTTGGCGACTTCCAGGCCCTCGCCGATATCAACATGAACGTCGGTTTGCAGGAGGTGATCGTCGTCATCGGTCCTTCGGGGTCCGGCAAGTCGACGCTCATCCGCTGCATCAATCGTCTCGAGAAGCATGACCGCGGGACGATCGTCGTTGACGGAATTGAGCTATCCGACGACATAAAGAACATTCAGGAGATCCGTCGTGAGACCGGGATGGTCTTCCAGTCGTTCAACCTCTTCCCCCATCTCACGGTTATAGACAACATCACCCTTGCTCCCCGTCAGGTGCGGCATGAGGCGAAGGACGCGGCCGAGGAGTCCGCGATGCAGCTCCTCGAGCGAGTCGGCATCCCCGAACAGGCCCGCAAGTTCCCGGGACAACTCTCTGGTGGTCAGCAACAGCGTGTCGCCATCGCCCGCTCGCTGGCCATGAAGCCAAAGGTGATGCTCTTCGACGAGCCGACCTCGGCCCTCGACCCGGAGATGATCAAGGAAGTGCTCGATGTGATGATCGAGCTAGCCGAAGGCGGCATGACCATGATCGTTGTCACCCACGAGATGGGCTTTGCCCGCGCCGTCGCCGATCGTGTTGTCTTCATGGCTGATGGCTATATCGTCGAAGTGGGAACCCCTGAGCACTTCTTCACCAATCCACAAGAAGATCGCACCAAGCTGTTCCTGAGCCAGATTCTCTAGTTTTTGAGCGGGTGCACCAGCGCAGGTTGAGCCAGATTCTCTGGTTCTAAGGCCGGTCGCCGATTTAGCCTGTCCCTCCCGTGTCCAGTTTGGCGTTCAAATTCCTCATTGTGCTCGTCGGTGGCGTAGCTCTTGGTGTCCTGTCGTTCGCATGGTGGAACGCGGCGGAGGCGCCGGCGACCGCCACTCCGCCAGAGGCGCTCGATCCGACGACGACAACGGTCCCACCGACCACGACGACGACCGTCCCACCAACCACCACCTCCACGGTTCCTCCCAGCACAACCACAACGGAGCCTCCACGCGGAATGCTCGTCATCCACGGCACCGGAGACGTCACCGTGGATCCCACCTACATCCCCGCGCTCAAATCGAGGGGTTGGGACCACGCATGGTCAGGTCTCGAGGGTCTGTTTGTTCGAGATGACCTCACTGTCATCAACCTGGAGTGCGTGCCGTCCGACATTGGGGAGCCTGTGGGCAAGGCGTTCACCTTCCGCTGCCCGACCGAGGCCCTGGCGTCGGTCCGCGCCAACGGAATCGATGTGGCCAACATGGGAAACAACCACTCGGGAGACTTCGGCAAGGACGCCCTTGTCGATGGTCGCGCCCAACTGCTCGCCAATGACATCGCAGCCGTGGGTGCCGGCAAGGACCTCGCCGAAGCCGGCGAGGCTGCTCTGTTCGAGATCAATGGCTGGAAGGTCGCCGTTGTCGGCTTTGGAGGCGTGGCCCCCGGTCCGAGTTGGTATGCAACCGAGGACAGTCCAGGGATGCGCAGCGGCGATCACACGGATCAGATGGTGGAAGCCGTTGCTGCCGCGAGCGAGATCGCCGACATCGTCGTCGTGACGATCCATTGGGGCATCGAACTGGATACCACGCCGCGCGCTGACGACATCGAACGCGCCAACGCGATGATCGAGGCAGGGGCGGACATCATCTTCGGTCACCACCCACATCGCCTGCAGCCACTGGACATGGTCGAAGGAGCGGCGGTCTTCTGGTCACTCGGCAACTTCGTTTGGCCCCGCAACTCGATTCCGAGCGCCACAACCGCGGTGGCGCGTGCTGTCGTGCACCCAGACGGAACCATCGAGGCGTGCCTGATCCCCGCGTTCATCGAGACCCACGGTCATCCGGTCCTCACCGCGGAGCCGGAGTGCGGTCCGGCTCTCTAGTGGCGCCAATCTGATGGGGGAGCGCACCGGCCCTCTCCTCCTGGTTGTCGTATTTGGCGTGATTCTTGGCCTCATCGGCTTTGTCATGTTTGGCAATGGTGGGGGCCCGGACATTGCCGGCTCATCTCCTTCGACCACCGGGACGTCGGTCGAAGGAGATGGAGGCACTACCACAACTCCGGATCCACCCACTACGACGGTTCCGCCCACAGTGACGACCTCCGAGATTCTCGTCAGGGAGCCGAACACGGTTCCAGGTTGGAGTGTCGGCGAGCCTTGGGGGACAAGACCCGGGCTCACCATGTTCAGGGGGAACCCGACCCGCACCTATTACGGCGCCGGTCCTCTTGGGGCCGGCCCATCCCAGCTTTGGGTGTATCCAGGCTCTCCGATGTGTAGCCGGTCCTCGGCCGGCGGTGAGTCGAAGGTTTGGTGTGGGATGGGCTGGACGGGCCAGCCTGTGGTCTACCCCCGCTCCGACGGTGTCACCGAGCTCATTTTCGGGGCGTACGACCGGGCGGTTCACTTCGTTGACGCCGATACCGGCCAGGACACCCGCCCCAGGTTCGTGACCGACGACATCGTCAAGGGGAGTGTGACTCTCGACCCCGACGGCTATCCGCTTCTCTATTTCGGCTCCCGCGACAACAAGCTCCGGATAGTCGCCCTCGATCGCGGCGAACCGGAGCTGATGTGGTCACTCGACGCCAATGCGGTCAACGGGATCTGGAACAACGACTGGGATGGCAATCCCATGATCATTGATGACATCCTCTACGAGGGTGGCGAGAACGGCTGGTTCTTTGCCTTTGAGCTCCATCGTGAGTATTTGAGTGATGGGCTGGTCGGCGTGGACCCCCAGATGCTCCTCGCCATCCCCGGATACGACGACGATCTGCTGAGGAAGTCGGGTCGCAATGTTTCTATCGAGACCTCCGTGGTCGCCTACGAGCAACGTGTCTACTTCGGCAACTCGGGGGGCCGGGTCGTGGGACTCGACGTCTCCAACATCCGCGACGGAATCGCTCCCGTGGTGTTCGACTACTACGCCGGTGGTGACATCGACGCCACGATCGTCGTTGATGAAGACGGGTTTCTCTACGTCTCCATCGAGCACGAGCCTTCACAGATGAGCTCTGTCGAACGTGACCGCAACAGTGAGGTCGGGCAGTTGATCAAACTCGATCCATACACCAGCGGCGAACC
>JAPUJM010000207.1 GCA_027296205.1 Actinomycetota bacterium | reverse complement strand
ATGACGAATGAGTGATGAGAAGAGCGGAACCGATCGATTCGTCGGGGGAGGAAAGGACATCTACGGGAAGGCCAAGGCCATCGCCGTGGATAAGACCAAGGGTGGTCCCACGGAGATGTTTGTTGTGGCTTTCGATGGTGTAGACCAGGCCGATGAGGTGCTGGGAACTCTCGAGCAGTTGGATGACGACCGGCTTGTCGAGTTGGGCAAGGCTGCGGTGGTCCGGCGTGACACTGACGGTGTGATCGATGTCGAGGAGACCGCTGACATGGACACCAAGGAGAGTGCCATAGCCGGAGCGGTTGCAGGGGGTCTTTTAGGAATGCTGACCGGTAGAGGTCTGATGGGAGGCGCGCTGTTGGGTGCTGGCGGAGGCGCCTTAGCCGCTAAGGGTTTGGATCTCGGGATCGACGACGACTATCTCAAAGAGGTGGCGCAGGGCCTGGGGCCGGATAGCTCAGCGATCGTGGCGACGGTCGAGTTCACCAATGTGGACGCTGCCATGGAGGTTCTGGACCGTTTCGAGGGTGGCACCATCCTCCACACCACATTGCAGCCCGAGATCACCGCACGGCTTTCCGAAGCGGTCGAAGACTGAAGTTCACCGATACCGGTGAGGTCGCATTGACCTCACCATGGATAGACACGATAGGAGACAAGGGTTATGGGCGTTGAAGGTTTTGAAATCATGATGGCTACGTTCCCAACCGAGGACGGTGCGTCGGGAGCGATGGACGTCCTCAAGGATATGGCCAAGGACGGCACCATCGACATTGTTGATGCTGCGGTCATCAGCCGCGACATAGATGGGGAGGTTCATGTCAAACAGGAGTCCGTTCCCAGCGTCAAGACGTGGGCCAAACGGGGCGCGATCATCGGTGGAGTCATCGGACTCATCTTTCCGCCGAGCTTGATCGGTGGGGCGTTGCTTGGGGCCGGCATCGGAGCCGGTTCGGGCAAGCTCGGCAAGGAGGCTCTCAAAAGCGACGAGCTTTGGGATGCCGCCAAGGATCTGGAACCGGGCACCTCAGCGTTTGTTGCGGTCGTCGAGGACGAATGGATCGAGCAGATGCAGAAGGCGGCGGAGGGATACAGCAAGCTCGCCGAGCACGCTCTGGACGCCGATGCGGCCGTTTCCCTAGGTATCGTCGTCGAGGGCTAACAGGCCGAAACCTTCGCATCCTTTGCCGATCCGTAGCCGGTTTGGTGGGCGGTAGTCCTGTATTGCCTGACCAGCCTCTGCCCTCGGGTGTTTCGAGGCAGCGGGTGTCGACTGGTGGGTAAAGTGGAAATCTGATGCCTGAAGCCGACTATGTGCAGCTTCCCGATGGCAGGCAGATCGGGTTTCAGGGGTACGGAGATCGCGAAGGCAGTCCGGTCTTTTTCTTCCACGGTTGGATCGGCTCGCGACTCGACTTCGCACCCAACGATGCGGTAGCCCGAGAACTCGGCGTGCGGGTGATTTCGGTTGACCGGCCCGGCTGTGGATCGTCGGATTTCCAGGAACATCGCCGGCTACTGGACTGGCCAGACGATGTGTCTGTGCTGGCCGACGCGCTGGGATTAGACAAGTTCGCGGTTTGCGGTCACTCATTTGGCGGGCCGTACGTTGCGGCCTGCGCTTATCAGCTTCCCGGCAGGATCACGTCGGCTGCCATCGTGGCCGGCATCTCACCGCTTTCGTTCAAGGGGGCGACCCGGGGGATGCCCGGGTTTGTTCGTTTGGCACTCTGGCTAGGAGGTAGTGCTCCGGTGTTGACCCGCCCCTACGTCGCCTTGATGGGGAGGATGGTCAAGAACCCGGACTCGATCGCGAAAGGGATCGGTTCCCTCTTGCCCGACGATGAGTTGGCTCTGTTAGACACCCCACGGTTTGATGGGTTCTTCGATAACTTCGGAGAGATGGTCAAGAACGGGTCGCAAGGTGCCTACTGGGACGCCCGTACTTTCCTCGGGGAGTGGGGGTTCGAGTGTGAAGACATCGAGATTCCTGTCTCACTCTTCTATGGCACTGTCGATCAGAACGTGCCGATTCAGATGGGTGAGTACTACCGCGATGAGATACCCAATTCGGAGGCGACCTTCTACGAAGGAGAAGGCCACTTCATCATGTACTCCCACGCCGACGAGATCCTGAGCAGGCTGCTCAAAGTCGGCTAGTACACGAATGCCAGTATGTGCGGGTCCGGAGGTCCTCACCTCGAGCGATCGCCCACAGCCTCCGGACGTTGTCGCTCCTCAGCCTCGACGCAGCTGCGATCGCAGCTGGGGACAGACCAGGGGCGTGACGCGGAAGTCTGACTCGAAGAGCACCCGGCATGCTGACGAATTCCAGCGGCGGCTCAAGGACCAGCGCCTCGCCGTCGATACCGGCCTCGATCGGGCTGAGAGAATCAACGGTGAAACCCGACGGCGTCCACTCGAGCCAACCCCGAAAACGGCCGATCTGACCGGCGGCTTCGAGCGCAACCAACTCCGCGATGTATGAGGCGTCGTCGATCCGCACAGTCACAACCCCCAGCAGCCCGGAATCCATTCGTGCGCGGGTGGCGCGGCCCAGGATCTGAGTGAGTTGATAGGGGTTGTTGGAGACCAGCATCATGTGCGCTGACGGATAGGCGTGTCCGTCCGGCCCGACAAATCGGAGGTCGAACGGTTCTGCGTCCGGTCCAAATAGATCCGGAAGCATGGTCAATGCCGTCTGCGCCTTCGCGTCTCGGTACTCGTCGGACTGGACGATTCTGGCGTAGATACCCAGCGACACGTTGTTGACGAAGACCCGGTCTCCTACCTTGGCCAGGTCGACCCGTCGTTCCACACCGTCGGTGAAGGCATCCAGCGCACCTACGAGGTCGGTTCGGTCCAAGCCGAGGTCCAATGCGAAATGATTGCGGGTGCCCGCGGGTACGCAGACATAGGCAACGTCGTGTTGGGAGGCGACGGTGGCGACCAAAGCCTGAGATCCGTCGCCGCCGGCCATCCCGATGACATCTGCTCCGGCTTCGACTGCGTCCATAGCGACCTGGAGTAGATCATCACCGGGTTTGAGAACGACCGGCTCGACTCCACGGCGGCGGGTTTCATTTACGAGATCGAACTCCTCGACTTTTCCGCCACCCGATTTGAGGTTCATAATCAGAACGCCTTGTCGGGACCGTCCCACTGCCACTCCAGGGTTGGGGCTCTCCTGGAGGGTCGCCATGTCGAGGTGCATCGCATAACGGGCCGAGGTCACCCCGCCGAAGGCGAAGACGCTGACAAGGAGGATCGACCCCAGATCCTCAGGTCTGTCGATCACCAGTCGAACCAGCACGAAGAGCACGACGCCGACGACAACCCACCCGGCAAGGCGCACCCAATCGCGCCTGGTGACGGCTACAAAGAGAGCGGCCGCTCCGACCGATATCGCAAAGACCACTATGAGTAGGCGGTCGAGGTTCCCAAGCAAGAGAGCCACTGCCACCAGTACCGCCCAAAGGAGAAGGCCAAAGGCAGCTGCAGCCGCAAGCCGACGTCGTCGTGGTCTGTGATCGCGATCCGACATACAGGCGAAACTACCCGGGCGTATTCCGTCGGTCGCGGCCCAGATCGCAGTCGGTCCAATGCTCCCCCGCCCAAAGGGCCAGCCGCTCCGAATCAGACAAGCGAAAGCGACGAGCTCAGACGGTGGTGTGGGCCAAATTCAATGTGGGCCGACATTCTGAACGGAGCCACAGACAGGAGACTACGAATCCGACGGCAGTCGTCGTCGCGCCCTTGAACGGGACCTTGATGCGAACTGTATGCTTTCCGCTGTGACCGACGACGAGTCTCCGAGGCGCATCCGCCGCGGGCTGAGGTGGGTTTTCTGGCGGCATCTGCCTTTCGGCGGCCTCGTTGGCGCTCTCATCCTATTCAGTATTTCGCTCACACCCTCGCTGCTTCCACGGCCGTGGTACCTCCAGGGCGTAGTGAGCGGTGTCACGGCACTGGTCGGCTTCGGGATCGGCAGCGCCATTTCGGCCCTTATCCGCTTCTTCGGGGTGCGCGAGCCGAGCCCCCAATTCAAGCGGTGGGCATGGCGGCTCCTGCTTCCAGCGTCCTTGCTCATTGGTGGCGTCTTCTTGTACCTGGGAGCGCAGTGGGACAAGGTCGTAAGGGACCTGATGGGCTCTCCCCAGCAGACAGTGTTGGAGTGGGGATACATGGTTATCGCCGCACTGGTGTTTGGCTATCTGTTCCTGGTGATCTCCCGCCTTTTTCGGGCCCTGGGCTTGGGAATCGGACTGCTGCTAGATCTGGTCATGCCCCGCAGGATCGCGATGATCAGCGGAGCCGGTCTTGCGGTGTTCCTCTTCGTCGGCTTTCTATCAGGATTCGTGTTCGACAACATGGTTTATCTGGTGAACGGCTTCTTCTCGGTGGTTAACGAGGGAACATCAGAGGGAATCAACGAGCCCACTTCGACCCTGAGGTCGGGCGGCCCCGCTTCGCTCATCTCCTGGGACTCACTGGGCGTAAAAGGAAGGGACTTCACGGGAACTGGCGGCGGACCGACCATGACCGACATCATCGTTTTCAATGCACTGCTTCGCTCCCGACCCATCGAGGACGCCTTTACCCGGGAGCCGGCGACGGAACCGATCCGGGTTTACGTCGGGTTAGAGTCGGCCGGGTCGGTCGAGGAACAGGTTGCTCTGGCGGTTGCAGAGCTGGACCGGACTGAGGCGTGGGATCGGTCGGTGATCATGATCGCCACCACCACCGGCACTGGCTGGATCAACGAAAAGGTTGCGGCCTCGCTCGAGTACATGCACAACGGAGACACGGCCATCGTCGGCCTTCAGTATTCCTACTTGCCCAGTTGGATCTCGTTCGTGTTAGACAGGAAGAAGGCGGCCAGCGCCGGCCGGACGCTGGTGAACGGAGTACACGAATGGTGGTCGCAGTTGCCGGAGGACCACCGGCCTCTGCTGTTGGTGTATGGCGAGAGTCTCGGTTCATACGGCACAGAAAGGGCGTTCGACGACGTCAAGGATCTGCTCAACAAGGTAGATGGAGCCCTGTTGGTGGGTCCTACCTTCGTCAACCCGATCCATAACGACATCACCGAAAACCGCGACGAAGGCAGCCCCGAGTGGCGTGCCGTCTACCTGAATGGGCAGGAGGTTCGCGTCGCTGTCGTGCCGGACGACCTATCCCAGCCGACCTCTCCGTGGTTGTCGCCTGGCATCGTCTATCTGTCGAACTCGTCTGATCCGATCACCTATTCAAATCCGGCCCTGGTTTACTCGCCGCCCGATTGGCTGGGTGATCCGCGGGGACCCGACGTAACCCCGGACATGATGTGGTTGCCGCTGATCACCTTCTGGCAAATGGCCGGCGACCTGGCCTTCTCGACCGGCGTCCCAGCCGGTCACGGTCACAAGTACGGCGCCAATGTTGTAGACGGCTGGGCGGCGCTGTCCGCTCCCGAAAGATGGACAGACGCCGACACCCAGCGCCTACGAGATGTGATAGGCCACGACGAATAAGTCCTCGACTACGCGCTACGTCGCGCCTTTCCAATCCGTCAATGTCGGTTGTAGCAACGTCTTGTTGGCCCGGTGTCTGGTCTTCGGCTAGATGCCAAGATGAACGGCTGAGTCGGCGTCGATCGTCTGCTTGGCGAGTTTGTTGTAACCCTCCGCAGTCTTGCCGATCTGCTCAATCCACTGGTCTTCTACTACCGCCACGAACGCCGAAGTGCCCGGTTCCAACTCGTTGGCGGCTTCCTCCAGGTTCGAGCTTTACGCCAACAACCAACAGACAGACGAACGCAGCACGACTCTCGCACATAACGGCACTTATGTTGCGGTCAGCCCGAATGGCTGGTTACCAACTATCCCAGTGGACCACTTGCTCGAAGTCTCGCCGGTTTGGGGTGTTGATCGGTGTTAATGGACGGTCTGCTGGATACCCCAAAGCAACCAGCCATGCACAGAACCTGTTTTCCGGGTGATCGAGTACGTCACGGGCGAGTACCTGGTCGGCGACGGCGGTGTGCCCCGATCCGATTCCCAGGTCAACTGCCGCCATCATCATTGCCATGGTCGCTTGACCAAGGTCGTAGTGAATCGACTCCCTCACTCTGGTGTCCTCCGCGGCGGGAGCGATCAGAGCGATAGTCGCAGCGGAGGTGGCAACGAAGCTTGCACCACGCCACACCTCGGCAAGCCGGGTCAATTGGTTCCGGTCGGTGCACACAATGAAGTCCCAACGCTGCTCGTTCCTTGAAGAAGGCGACCGTCTACCCGCTTCCAGAATGGTTTCCAGATCCTCGTTTGGAATGGGTCGGTCCTGGTAGGTGCGGACGTTTCGTCTGGATTGAAGAGCTTTGAGGGTTTCCATTTCGGCAAGCTACCCCGGGAATCAGAACAGGCACAACCGCGCACATAACGGCACTTATGGGCCGCCGGACAACGGCTCCCGGGGAAGGGTCCGGGGTGATCTTCGTGGCCTACGGGAGCTACAGGAGTGCACTTCCGGGTGTTTGGAAAATCGACTGACGATCAGAGATGCCTGACAGGTTTCCCGACGTCAGAAGAAGGCCGACCCCTCGCCTTCAAACCCGATGCGACCCCGACCTGGACTGGATACCCGCGTTGAAATGCGCTCTGCGAACTAGACCCCTTGAAACCCGCCGCGAGCGCCAGACCTCATGGAACCCGCACTGCTGATGTGGTCGTTCCAGGAGCCTTAGCCGACGCCGTTAGACGGTTTGGATAGCCGTCAGGCCCATTGGTCGATACCACCCGATCGCACGGGAGAGCCAGGAAAGGTATTCGGGCTCACGTGGAAATTGATGGTCGGCCCGATAGGCGTTCCCGGTTTTCTGAAGTCAGGGAGATACCTCGGGGTGGTTGGTAGAGATAGTGATTCGGACCATGGCTCGGATGGTCGTGCAGAGGTGAGGAGCAGAGGAATTCCAATAGGGCTCGCGGACCCTCCGGGATGACACCCGGATGACACCTTTCTTGGGTTTCCGTATAGCCACGGCTTTTCCGGAACCAGAAGGAGTCCGTTGTGACGGGGTTCCGGTGCCGCCTGGTCACTGGAATGGTTGTTGGCCCACCAGGGTGTGGGCCTAGTGGGCCGACGCTAATAAAACCGGACGACCGGCCTTCGAGCCCTAGAGACCTTCTACTAGCAAACCACGCATAATGCCGGTTATGGGCGGGGGTAACACGACTTGGTGTACTTGCTCCACTCGCACTTTGACGTAGACGGATCACCAATGCATTCGGATCGGTGAACGGCGCGATGGGGTCCGGCGGGTATCGTTTCCCCCCACGTCGAGGAATCCCATGGACTCCAATTCGGACCCCAAATCGGTGATCAGCGGCTCGTACGGTCGCCGACGGATCATTATTGATGTGGGTGTCGTTGTTGCTGCAGCTTTGTTTGATGTAGGAGTCGCCTCCAACAGCACCGGTAGGGATCTCGACCCTCTTGGGTTTGTGATCTGGGGGGTCACTTTGGGGTCGTTGATGTGGCGACAGCGCAACCCGTTTGTGGTTCTCGCCATCACTGCTTCCGCAGCAATCACCTTCGCCCTGGTCGGCTACCGCGCAGTCAACATTTTCCCTTTCATCATTGCGATGTACGGCGTTGTGCTCTATGGCCGCCCAAGATCGCAGGCCAGGATTGCTGCTGTTGTCGCAGGGATAGCCGTGTTAACGGTGTCTGTTGCGGGTGGGGGGTTCAGGCTCGAGGATCTGGCCAGCAATGCACTCCTGTTAGTTGGAGCGTTTGCTATCGGCGAGACGGTCCGAGCTCGCAAAGACCTCGCCCAATCGAAGGTTGAGAGGGCGCAGCGAGAGACAGAAGAGGAAAGACGTCGTGCTGATGAGGCGATTGCGGCCCAACGCCTGGAGATCGCCCGCGAACTCCATGACATCGTGGCCCACAGCGTCACTGTGATGACTGTTCAATTAGGTGGTGCTCGACTCGCATTAGCCGACGAGCCGGATCGAGCCCGGGAGGCTCTACGCGAGGCCGAACGTGCTGGAAGAATGGCGATGAGAGAGCTGAGACGCATGCTGACGGTGTTGCGTGGTGCGAACGAGGATGCGACCTCGAACATTCGCTCCGGTGATGCTCGAATGGAACTCCTGATCGACGAGATGATCCGGGCCGGTGTCGATGTCACTGTTCGCACGGTTGGAGCCCGTCAGCAGGTTTCCGATGCGCTTGAGGCCACGATGTTCCGCGTGGTTCAGGAGGCGTTGACCAATGTGGCCAAACATGCCGGCACCCCGGTCGCGGCTACGTTGATCTACACCTGGTCTGATGACGCTGTGCGGGTTGAGGTTGTCGACGACGGCACTTCGGCTGCCCCCGCCGAAATTGATGGCTTTGGACTCATCGGCATGCGTGAGCGAGTCGCGTTGTTCGGTGGTGTCCTAAATCATGGGCCCCAGCCCGGAGGCGGCTTTCGAGTAGACGCACTTTTCCCCCTCGAAGCCGGGATTGATGTGTCGTGACGATCAGTGTGGTCATCGCCGACGACGAAGCTCTCATCCGGTCAGGCCTTCAACTCATGCTCGAAAGCCAGCCAGACTTAAGAGTGGTTGCCGAGACAGATAACGGGCTTGATGCCGTCGACCTGGCGTCCAGCTTTCGCCCTGACGTCATCCTGATGGATATCCAGATGCCACGTCTATCAGGGATAGATGCCACACGTCGAGTCACCTCGCGTGACAATCCAACCCGAGTGATCATGTTGACGACATTCGGAGACGACGAAAATATTTACGACGCACTCCAAGCAGGAGCGAGCGGGTTCCTTCTCAAGGACAGCCGTCCTGAAGAAGTGATCAACGCCATACGTGCAGTCGCGGCGGGCGAGGCGCTGTTGTCGCCTGCTGTTACCAAACGTCTCGTCGACCAGTTCGTCGCAACCACAAGCCGACCGGAAGTCTCCGACCGGTATGAGTTTCTGACAGACCGCGAGAAAGAGGTCCTCAGCCTTGTGGCCGAAGGGCTAAGCAACCAGGAGATCGCCGACCGCCTCTTCGTGAGCTTCTCGACCGCCAAGACTCACGTCTCCAATGTTCTCACCAAGTTGGGTCTTCGAGACAGGGTCCATGCCGTCATCTTCGCCTACCAACACGGAGTGGTCGAACCACCCGCCGAGACCGAATAGGCCGATCGGCCGATCGGCCGACTCGTTATGACCGCACAGCCGATGACATCGCACCACTAGTGGCGCATCCTCATGTTCAGGTTCAACACCGAACCTTGAATAGAAGAGGAGAAAGTTGTGTCTACATCAACCACCATGGTCAAGCGAGCGGCACGCTCAGACCTGACTTCAGCGGCGATCTTCTACACCGTCGTCTTGTTCCTCACAAGCGTGATCGTCTATTTCATCGGGTATCGACAGGACAATCCGGACGCCACGATTCTTATCGTCCTGATCCCGACAACCGTGGCTGTGCTCATCACCGCCAGGACCCTGGGTTGGGCTGGTGTCCGGCGTCTTCTACGCCTACGCGGTGACAGTCCTTGGTCGGCCCGCTTACTCCTGACTACGGCTCTCGCCATCCCAACTATCGCTCTCGCCGCGATCTTCATCGGGAGCACCGTGACAGGCCAGAGTTCGGAATTCGCCATGCGCGCGGACGGTCTGCTGATTCTTGTGCTTCTAGTTGTCATAGTGATCGGCGAGGAGTACGGCTTCCGTGGATACATGTTGCCCAGACTGCAGAGCCGCTACTCGGCGCTCGTCGCGGGAATAATCACAGGTGTCGCCTGGACGGTCTGGCACTACCCCTCCTCTCTGATTGGAACCGGGTCTCCGCTCGACACCCCGTTCTGGCTGTTTGGTATCTGGGTGGTAGCTGCCACCGTTCTCATGACCTCAGTCTTCAATGCCAGCCGAGGCTCAGTTGGGATGATGATGTTGTTCCATCTGACCGCAAACGCTTCATTTGTGTTTCTTCCGCTCCTACCCGAGAACCGAGAAGGCGACCTGACTACATTCAGTGTCTTCGTCGCCCTCGTCGTCGTCGTAGCGGCCGTCGTTGTCCGGATCAACGGACCCAGCTCGCTTTCAACAACGCCACGCACCACACAAAGTCAATCCCAAGGCAAGGAGTCCCAATCAAGCAGACCTTTCCCCCGATCCACGACGAAGATCACAGCCCAAGGCGCCGGCAGAATGTCCAGTCGTCAGCATGTCAACGGTGAGTGAGATCCCTTGGGCAGCGCTCACACCTCTGATCGTTCTGGCGCTCGCATTCGTTATCTACTGCCTGATCGACATAAGCCGAAACGAGGTAAAGCATCTCCCGAAGTGGGCTTGGGTCGTTATCTGCTTGATCTCCATTCCGTTCGGCTGTATCGCGTATCTGTTGCTCGGCCGTGATCCGAACCGACGTTGATGATCGAAACACGAGGACTGGTCAAGCGCTACGGATCGAACATAGCTCTCGATCGGGTAGACCTAGACGTTCCCGACGGCGGGGTATACGGGTTGGTCGGACCGAACGGGGCAGGAAAGACCACGTTGTTGGCCTTGCTCAGTGGGCTACGGAAACCGACCGAAGGCACAATCGCGGTAGGGGCCGACGCATCGAAGATCGCAGTTCTCCCGGACACTCCCAGATTTGATCCGTGGCTCACGGCCCGTGAGGTGGTTGAGCTGGCGAGGCACCTCACCACCTCGGGCGGGAAGCCCGATCGGGTTGAGGAAGTGCTCAACGAGGCCGGACTCGGCCATGATGCAGACCGCCGTGTCGGAGGGTTCTCCCGTGGGATGCTGCAGCGGCTCGGAATCGCTGCAACGGTCGTGGGCGATCCCGAGCTGTTGATGCTTGACGAGCCTTCGTCAGCTCTCGATCCGATGGGCCGCCGAGAGGTTCTCGATCTTGTGTCTCGGTTGCGGGGACAAGCCACGGTGCTGTTCTCGAGCCACATCCTCGGCGACGTCCAGGAGGTGTCGGACACCGTCGGCATTCTGAACCGAGGCAGGCTCCTGTATCAAGGGCCGATCCACGACCTTCTCGTTGGGCAGGCGACGCCGGTATACACACTCAGAGTGCGGGCCGACCCAGTCGCCGTAGGCGAAGCTCTTCGAGGAGAGCCTTGGGTCACCGGCGTCAAAATGACCCCGCCGGACACTCTGCGGATATCAGTGACTGGAATGAAGAGCGCAGAACAAGCTCTAGCACCGTTCCTGGCGGCTGCCAGGGTGCCGGTAATTAGCTTCGCGCCTGAGGACGTTGATCTCGAGCAGGTATTTCTGGAGTTGACCACATGACATTGTGGCGGCTCGAGTGGCTGCGCTTGATGCGCACGAAGCGCTGGCTCGCCCTCTTCGGCGTGTACGTGTTTTTCGGTTTCTTGGGACCGCTCACGGCCCGCTACATCAACGAGATCCTCGGTCGCTTCGGGGGCAACCTCGAAGGCGCGGTCATCCAGTTTCCCGACCCCCAACCGGTAGATGGGCTCACCCAATATGCGGGGAACGCCAGTCAGTTAGGCGTGCTGGTGGCCGTGATCGTCGCTGCCACCGCCGTGACGATCGATTCGATCCCCGAGATGGGTGTGTTTATCCGCACTCGTGTGGCAAGGATGGCTGTTGTACTAAGGCCACGAGTCGCAGTCAGCGCTGCCGCCATCGTCGCCGCGTTCGTAGCAGGGGCGCTCGTCGCTTGGTACGAGACTGCGGTTTTGATTGGGCCACTGCCCACAGGCGATGTTCTTGTGGGGATCGCATACGGCGCTGTCTACCTTGTGTTCGTTGTCGCGTTGGTCGCCGCGGTCGCGGGAAAGGCTCGCACCGTGCTCGGCAGCGTCTTGGCGTCCGTTGTCATTCTTCTGGTGTTCCCGCTGGCCGGGGTGGTAGACGAAATCGGTAGATGGCTCCCGAGCTACCTTGTTGGTGCCCTCGCGGGTGTTCCCTCAGGCATCCCGCCGACCGACTATTTGGGTTCGGCGGCCGTGACGCTGGCCACCGGCGTTCTACTGCTCTGGCTGGCTGCGCGATGGGCGGCTGCCCGCGAGGTCTGATACCAATCTCTAGTCCTCGCCCATCCTGAGATAGACAAACGAGCCAGCTTCGCCTCTTTCGAGAAGATGTCCTAGCCGGACATGGCGACCTTCATCCACACAGAGACGTTCCACATCACGCACAGCGAGTGAGCCGCCCATAACAACCGTACGGTTTGTCAATTCGGGGTGGGGACGCGTTGAATATGGACGCCGGGTGAGCGCCTGTTTTCGCCGACTGTGGGTTGGATGGTGAGTGGTTTCCCCCTGCGGTCACACGTTGACCTACGCGCACTCGATGTTGGACCGGTGCAGACAACCACGTTCGCACTCGCTTGGTGGGGGCGAGCCCGGCGTCATGTTA
>JAPUJM010000206.1 GCA_027296205.1 Actinomycetota bacterium | reverse complement strand
GGTCTTGTTTCGAGGTGATGAGGTCAGTCCGGACGCCGTCATCCCCCGAATCGGAGCCACCTACACCTTTTACGGGGCAGCCGTCGTTCGTCAGTTCGAAATGGCTGATGTCTTCACGGTGAGTAGTTCCGACGGGATCAGCCGATCCCGGGACAAGCTGCGCTCGATGCAGATCCTTTCCAGGGCCGGCGTCGGTCTTCCGACCACCAGCTTCGCCCATGACAGCCAGGACATCACCGGGATCCTGGACGTGGTCGGCGGTCCTCCGGTCGTGGTCAAGCTGCTCCAGGGCACCCAGGGTGTTGGGGTCGTCCTGGCCGAGACGAGACAGGCCGCGGAGTCGGTCATCAGTGCCTTCCGTCAACTCGATGCCAACTTCCTCGTCCAGCAGTACATCGGCGAGGCCGAGGGTGCCGACCTCAGGGTGCTGGTAGTCGGGGGCCAGGTCGTGGCCTCGATGAGACGCCAGAGCCCACCTGGCGACTTTCGCTCTAACCTCCATCGGGGCGGCACCGCCAAAGTGGTCACGCTCTCGGCAAACGAGAGGGCCACCGCAGTGAGGGCGGCCATCGCCATGGGCCTCGATATCGCCGGAGTGGACCTCATTCAGTCCGATGACGGACCCATGGTGCTCGAGGTGAACTCGTCTCCGGGCCTGGAGGGAATCGAGGAGGTCAGCAATGTCGACATCGCTGAGATCATCATCGAGCACATAGAGAACAACGTCGGTGTCTGACACCAGGCGGAACGAAGCCATCACCGTCGGTGGTGTCACGGTCAGACCCGGGCGCAGGAGCCGGATCCAGCTTCCCTTTGCCAAGGTCGCCACCGGATCAGACGACACCCTCCCGGTGGCCGTCATCAACGGTCGCTCGTCTGGTCCCCACGTCTGGCTCTCGGCAGCGATTCATGGGGACGAGCTGAACGGGGTCGAGATCGTGAGAAGGGTGATGCGGCACCTGGACCCCAAGAACCTCCGTGGCGCCGTCATCGCAGTGCCAATCGTCAACCCTCTCGGATTCATGATCGAGTCCCGATACCTGCCGGATCGTCGCGATCTGAACAGGGCCTTCCCCGGATCGAGTCGTGGCTCCACTGCATCGCGATTGGCGCATCTGTTCATGGAGCAAATCGTGGCTCAGAGCTCGGTGGGCATCGACCTGCACACCGCCAGCAACCATCGCATCAACATCCCCCAGATCCGGGCCGACATCGACGATGCCGCCACCCTTAAGCTCGCCCGGGCCTTCCGGGCGCCATTCACCATCCATGCCAAGGCGCGCGACGGATCCTTGCGCCAGGCGGCCAGGGAGCTGGGGGCGACCGTCCTGGTTTACGAGGCCGGCCAGGCCCACCGGTTCGACTCCGCAGCCATCGAGACCGGAACGGCCGGTGTCCTCCGGACTCTGACGTCGCTGGGAATGCTCGATGGTCGCCTACCGCGGGCCAAGCCAACCCGACTCATCCGACACACACGGTGGGTCAGGGCACGTCGCGGCGGTCTTGCCGAAATCAATGTGAAGCTCGGTCAGCATGTCGAGGAGGGTGAGCATATAGCTGCCATCTCCGACGCCTTCGGGTCCAGGCCCACACAGGTCAAAGCCACGGAGACGGGATGGATCATCGCGCAGACGCAGAGACCGCTGGTGAACTCGGGAGACGCCATCGCTCACATAGCTCGGGAAACCGGGCCTGACAAGGATGAGCCGGCCGAAAGACGCCGCTAACTCGCCTTTCTGATCTCCTCCAGCCAGCCCCGCCGTATCGTTCTGCGTTCCTTCGGGGTGTTCCCGCCCCAGATTCCCTCGGTCTGATTGGACACAATGGCCCAACTGAGACACTGGTCGGACACCGGGCAGGTGGAACATACGGCCTTGGCCTTGGCGATTCCCAGAAGGTCTTCTTTACTTGGGAAGAACGAGACCTGGTAGGTCACGTCGATACACGCCGCCGCTTCTCTCCATGGGGTCACTGTCAGATCGATCACTTCAGTTCAATCATTTACAGCAATCATGAATGAGACCAGGTAAACGCAGAATCAAGATGTTTCGTTCCCCTTTTTCGTTCCGCTTCACTCCGCTTCATTCCGCGTAGCGCGCGAGTATCAATGCGATGAGAGAGACGCCCTACGGGCCCGATCTCGCGTCGATCCACCACATCGGTTTCAGCGGGTATTCGGACCTCTGCGGCCCGGGAGTGATTGAACAGTTAGACGCTGTTCTCGAAAAAGGGAGCACGGTTCTGGAGTTGGGATGTGGCAGCGGGGGATTGACCCGGCACTTGATCGACGCCGGGTACACAGTGATTGCCACCGACGCTTCTCCCGACATGCTCGATATTGCTCGGGAGGAGGTCCCCGGGGCGGACGTGCGCCGTCTGACTCTCCCCGACGACCCCTTTCCATCGGCCGACGCGGTGGTCTCGGTCGGTCACACCCTCAACTACCTCGAGTCCGCGGAGACGATCGGACGAACTCTGGTGGAAGTTGCTCGAGCCCTGAGACCCGGCGGGGTTCTCATTCTCGATCTCTGTGATCTCGAGTACGGGAAGGCCCGAGCCGAGCCAACGACAACCAGCCTCGTTGAAGACACCTGGGCGATCATCTCGAGGACTTCGCTGCCGGCTCCCGACAGGTTTGTGCGCGAGATGACAACCTTCGTGCCGAATGACGACGGCACCTGGCGGCGAGATGACGAACGCCACGAGAATATCCTGGTCGACGTGGAGTTGCTCAGCGAGGTCTTCGAGGAGAGAGAGTTCGACGCAACGGTTCGGTCTTCCTTTGGCGACGAACACCTCCCGAAGGGGATGAGAGTGCTGGTGGTGAAACGCTTCTCGTAGGACGGTTCAGGCCGGAGGAACAAAGTCGGCGCCGGCCTCCAATCGCCCCAACTCGGCGCGAGCCACTGAGCGACGATGTACCTCGTCCGGGCCATCGGCAATCTGCAGCCACCGCCCCATCGAGTAAAAGGCTGCCAACGGAAAATCCTCGGTGAATCCTGCCGCGCCGAATAACTGCATCGCCCTGTCAGCCACCCAGGTCAGCAATTTAGGAGCCACGACCTTGATTGCGGCGATCTCGGTTCGAGCGGCCTTGACCCCGAGGTTGTCGATCATCCAGGCGGTCTTCAGCACCAGAAGCCTGGCTTGCTCGATGTCGATCCTCGCGTTGGCGATCCATTCCCGGACAACACCCTGATCGGAGAGTGGTCGCCCGAAGGCCGTTCTGGCCTTCGACCTCTGGATCATCAGGTCGAGACAACGTTCTGAGGCGCCGATCGCCCGCATGCAATGGTGAATCCTTCCCGGTCCGAGCCGCGCCTGGGCGATGGCGAACCCGCCTCCCTCCTCACCGAGGAGATTCGACGCAGGCACCCGCACCTCATCGAATCGAATCTGGGGGTGGCCACCACGATCCTGATAGCCGAAGACAGTCGGCTCCTTCTCAATCTCCACTCCGTGAGCGTCAAGCGGGACAATCACCATCGACTGCATTTGATGGCGATCGGCGTCGGGATTGGTAACACCCATGACGATGGAGAATTTGCATCGATCCGACGCCGCGCCCGAACTGAACCATTTGCGGCCCGAGATCACATACTCATCGCCGTCGGGCTCGATCCGGGTGCGAATGTTGGTGGCGTCGGAGCTGGCCACGTCCGGCTCGGTCATCGAGAAACACGATCTGATCTCACCCTCCAACAACGGGTACAGCCATGTCTCCTTCTGTTGGGGGGTGCCAAACATGTGGAGAATCTCCATGTTGCCCGTGTCGGGAGCTGAGCAGTTGAGAGCCTCGGGTGCGATATGAGGGCTCCGCCCGGTTATCTCCGCCAGCGGGGCGTACTCGAGAACCGTTAGACCGCCACCAAGCTCGACATCGGGAAGGAAGAGGTTCCACAGACCACGACTTCGGGCCTCGCCCTTCAGGTCTTCGACAACAGGAGGGTGATGATGAGGGTTGGCGGAGTCAGCCATCTGCTTCGAATAGACCGACTCGGCCGGGTAGACGTGCGACTCCATGAACTCGAGAAGCCGACCCCGCAGGTCCTCGACCTTCTGGGTGTACGCAAAGTCCATTGACAGGGACGCTAGTTGTCTGTGTCGTCGGGGTCGACGTCGGTCGACTCGTAGGAGAGATCAGGAAAAGGCGTCGGGGGGCGTCTCGATTGCCCGGTGTTGAGCTCTGACATAAGCATCCACCCTGCCAACACGGCAATGAAGATCCGTCTCGTGCTGATCGCCCATGCCAGGGCGAGGCCTGCGGTGACCATGAAGACGACCCGGGCAATCGTCGCGGCTCTCTGTGGCGCGAGTTTCTCCAACAGCGCCTGAATTAGATGGCCTCCGTCGAGAGGTCGGATCGGCACCCAGTTGATGAGCCCCCAGAGCACATTGACGCGTATCAGGTTGTCGATAACAAAACGGGTCATCCCCGAGTACGGACCAAACTGTGAGGCAATCAGCCACACCAGTCCCCCGAAGACGACCCCCACCGCCGACCCGGCCGCCGCTACCAACGCTCGGCGACCCGGTCCGAGTTCGTTGGCAGGGATGGACCACCGTGTCAGGCCGCCGACACCGTTGAGCTCGATCTCGACTGCGGCGCCCATCTTTCTGGCGGTGAGAGCATGGCCAAGCTCGTGAACGAGGATGGACACGAAGACAATCGCCACCCAGGCCACTACGGACATCGGGTCCTGTCGGCCGATGAGTCCGAGAACTGCGGCCATCAGGAGGAAGGATCCCCTGACAGTCACTCGAATTCGGAACAGAGAGAAAGAAAGCAAGGGAACCATATTGCCCCAAATCCTCGACTCAGGCGGACAACACCACGGGTACGCTCCCGACATGCACGATGATTTGAGAGCTGCCGTCGGCGCCGACATGCCCCGTCTCAAAGATCTCCTGTCCGATCTCGTCCGTCTCGAGTCGGTCAGCGCCCATGGCTACGACCCGGTAAACGTTCGCAAAGCCGGTGAGACGATTGTTGGTCTTCTCGAGGAGGCCGGCTTTCAAAACGCGCAACTCCTCCATTCATCCAACGGCCACCCGGCGGTCTTCGCAGAGAAGCCACCGCCCGAGGGCGCACCGACGATCCTGCTGTACGCCCATTACGACGTCCAGCCCCCGGGACCGATGGAAGACTGGGCCCGCGGGCCCTTCGAGCCGTTCGAGAAAGATGGGCGCATCTACGGGCGAGGGGCCAGCGACGACAAGTCGGGGGTGGTGATGCACATGGGAGCGGTCGCCGCGTTCGGCGATGACCTGCCCGTTGGTGTTCAGATCCTGTTCGAAGGAGAGGAAGAGGCAGGGTCCGAGGGACTGCCCGAGATCCTCGAGAAGTACTCCGACCTCCTCAACCCGGAAATCATCGTCATCGGCGACGGGGGGAACTGGGAAGTCGGTGTCCCCGCCTTTCTCACCCGACTCCGTGGCGTGGTCGGAGTGACGGTGGAGTTGCGAACACTCCACGGCCCCGTCCACTCGGGTCAATCTGGAGGGATCGTGCCTGACGCCCTCATGACGCTTTCCCGTCTCTTGTCGACTCTCCACGATGACAACGGCAAGCTCGCCATCGCCGGACTGGTCAGCGAGGAGATCGACTCTCCGATCGACATCTCCGAGGAAAGGGCACGGAGGGAATCTCTGGCCATCGACGGTCTCGAGCTGATCGGCGACGGATCGATCCCGTCGCGACTCTGGTCACGACCGTCGATCTCGATTCTGGCTATCGACGCTCCGCCCGTCGCCGAGGCAATCAACCAACTCGTGCCGGTGGCCAGGGCCAAGGTGAGCATGAGGATCCCACCCGGCCAGGGCACCCGGGAGGCTCTTCAGGCACTGATCGACCATCTGACCGCCAACGTCCCCTGGGGAGCGAAGATCGACTTCTTCCACGAGGAAGGCGGTGACGCCACGACCCTCGACACGGATAACCCGACGGTCGCCGCCTGGAGCGAAGCCTTCAGGGAGGCGTACGGCACGGATCCAGTGGCCATCGGCGCCGGTGGCTCGATCCCGTTCATCGCCCTGTTTGCCGAGCTCTACCCGGACGCTCCGATCCTTGTGATTGGTTGTGGAGACCCAACCAGTTCGATCCACGCCCCCAACGAGAGCCAGGACGTCGGGGATTTGGAGAAGGCCACCCTTTCAGAGGCGATCGCCTTCAGATTGCTGGCGGACTCGACCGCGGGTGCTCTGTCGCCGACATAGCGCCGGCGTGATGCGCTGATTATTGGGGCGTCATACCCCGAGCCCCGGCGAACCCCAGCTGACGCCATGCCTCATAGACGACAACGGCGGCTGAATTCGACAGGTTGATCGAGCGCAGCCCTTCCACCATCGGCAGTCGGAGACGTTTGGTGATCCAGACGATGTCTTGGACGTAACCCGGCAGCCCCGCCGACTCAGGTCCAAAGAGGAGCGTATCTCCTTCCCGGTAGTGGACATCGGTATAGAGAGTGTCGGCGTCGACCGTGAAGGCGAATACACGCGACGGGGCGGTCTCGGCTCTCCACGTGTCCAAATCGGCGTGAACCGCCACCGAGGCCTTGTCCCGGTAGTCCATCCCGGCCCGACGCAGTTTGGCATCCTCCATGTCGAACCCGAGAGGCTCGATCAGATGGAGCCGACATCCGGTGACCGCCGCCAGACGCATGGCATTGCCCGTATTGGGTGGGATCTCCGGTTTGTAGAAGACAATGTCAAACACGGTCAGCGGATATCGAAAAGGCGAAGCTCGGTATCCTCGGCCTCGCGCAACCCGTCGTAGTCGACCTCGATCGCCTCGATGCCCCTGGCTTCCGCCATCACCCGGGCCTGTGGAGCAATCACCTGCGCGGCAAAGATGCCACGTACCGGTGCGAGACGAGGATCGTTGTCCAATCGCTCGAGGTAGCGCCACAATTGCTCGACACCGTCGATGTCTCCGCGCCTCTTGATCTCCACCGCAACCATTCGCTGCGTGGCGTCCGCACAGAGCAAGTCGACCGGGCCGATATCGGTCGGGTACTCGCGCCGGATGAGAGTCAGTCCTTCTTCCAGCACCCACGGCTTGGCGGCCAGCAGTCCCTGGAGGTCGGCCTCGACTCCATCCTTCTCGAGACCGGGGTCGTCGCCTAGTTGGTGAGTGACGTCCTCAAAAACCTCGCGGATCCAAATCGTCAAGGTCTCACCCTTGCCGTTGGTCACCACCCATTTGTCGTCGTGGATCTCCAGCACGTTGGGTGCGACCATCCAGTTGAGCGGTTTGGAAGCGTTGCCGTCCGAGTGAATCGCCAGGGTTCCGTCCGCCTTCACCATGATGAGGCGAGTTGCCTCGGGGAGGTGGGCGGTGAGTCGACCTGAGTAGTCGACACTGCATCGGGCGATGAGCAGTCTCACGACTCGGCGAGGGTACCGCTGCCGGGAATCCTCCCGGCGATGACCGCACCCGCCGTCAATAGCCCGGCCGAGGCGAGCCACCCCGGGACGTAGCTGCCCAGCGTGTCCACGGAGAGGCCCATCAGCGGCGCACCAGAGGCCATCCCGAGCAAAAATCCGAGAAGGACGACACCCGTGCCCTTGCCAACCAGGCTCGGAGGGGAGAAGTCCATCACCGCCAGCATGCCAACGGAGTTCCAGGCGATAGCACCGCCTCCGAGAAGGACAGCGGCCGGAATCAGAACCCAGCTCTCCAACACGCCCAGCGCGGCCAGGCCCAGCAACACTGCGGTGACTGTTGACATCACCGCGAGGATTCGAAGGGTCCGACCGTGACCTATTCGGCGCTCGGAAGCAGCCGGCCACAGGATTCGGGCGGCAATGCCCGATAACCCGACCACAGCCACCAGGGAGCCGGCGGCTCGGGGTGACCAGCGCTGATTCTCCTCCGCAAATAATGGAAGAAACCAAAAAAGGGCGGAAATCGCCAGCCCGGAGAGAGTGCCGTAGACAGCGATCCACTTGACGGCCGTGGGGATGGCCACATGAGCAGACTCGGCTCGCACCTCATGCTCGGTCGGATTGGCTCGGCCCCTCATCCCGACGAGACCCGCCACGGGCATCAGGAGAAACATGAGCACGGCGAGTCGCCAGTCCCACAGGCCGGCAAACACGGGAAGCAGCAGACCTCCCAAAAAAGTCCCAAACTGGACACCCGACTGTTTCACCCCGGTGACGATCCCCCTCGAGCCGACCGGCACGTTGCCAACGATGAGCGAGTTTGTGGCCGGGTTGGACCAGCCGTTGGGAAGACCCGCTGCCAGGGCGGCGAGCACGAGGAACCCGTAAGACGGGGCGAGTGCGAAAGCGGTCAGCGTGATCATTCCCAGCGCCAGAACGTTGCGAGTGGCCGCCACCGCCCCGATCCGATCGGTGACCCGACCGAAAAATGGAGACGCCAATGCGCCCACCAAGGACGTGGCTGTCACCAGCAGCCCGATCTGAGACCGTGCGATTCCGAATCGATCGATCAATTCGGCAGCGAGAACGCTGGCGATGATCAGGGGGAACGTGGCAGTGGCCATGGTGGCGGCGGTGACCGCGCCGAGTCCCGCTCTGGAGAATGACCGCATCGCCGCCCAAGTTACTCAGCCTGTGCGGGGACATCGGGCGGGCTCAGCCATCTGCACACGCCCGGCTATTTACGCGACCGGTTCCCGTACCGCGGTGGGACGGCTGAAGACGAACCAGACCGCGTACACACCAACCAGGGCCAGCACGATTCGCAGGATCTGATTGTCAATCAGGAACACAGCAGACAACGTCAGGGAAAGCACAATGGAGATCGCCGCGGTCCACTTCATTCTCATCGTGAGCCCCTGCTCGCGATAACCCTTGATGATCTTGCCGAAGTAGCGGTGATTGAGCATCCAGTTGTGCATCTTCTCTGAAGACATCGAGAAGAAGAACGCCGCCAGAATTATCAGATCGAACGTGGGAATCCCCGGCAGGTAGCTGAAAGGGATCAAACCGAGGGAGATGAGACCAAGCACAAAGAGCACACCACGCGCCAGCGGGTTGCGCTGCTTGACAGATGCTTCAGTACCGAGTGGCTGAGCCATCAAGGGCGAAGCTATCGGAGGTGGTTGCTGAGGGCGAGTCGGCAAACAAAACCGACTACCTTCGCGCCCTACCGAGAAGGATTTGGAGTAACGGGTGCCAATCGCATCACCTGAGAAGTACCGGGAAATGCTCGAGTCGGCCGGGAAGAGCATCGGGTAGATGGATCCACGCCACACAACCTGGGCCACCTCCGACCGGTGGGTTCCACGGACGTTCATTCGACCCTTCGTCCGGTTCAGCGCAATCGAGGCCTCGTCTGGAATCGTTCTGCTCATCGCCGCCATCGCCGCCCTCGTATGGGCGAACAGCCTGTGGTCGGAGACATACTTCTCGCTCCTCGAAGAGCAGATCACCTTCGATTTCCTGGGAATCCACTTCGAGCAGTCTGTTCAAGAGTTCATCAACGACGGACTGATGGCCATTTTCTTCTTTGTGGTCGGTCTCGAGATCAAACGAGAGTTGGTGATTGGAGACCTTCGCGATCCCAGGGCGGCGGCGTTGCCGGTCATGGCGGCTTTGGGAGGCATGATTGTTCCTGCCGCCATTTACATCGCGTTCAACGCTGGAGCGGGCACCGAAGCGATTCGGGGCTGGGGAATCCCCATGGCCACCGACATCGCCTTCGCCCTGGGAATCGTGGCGTTGCTCTCGTCGAAGGTGCCCCCCGGAGCAAAGCTCTTCCTGCTCGCGGTGGCGATTACCGACGACATCGGAGCCATCGCCGTCATCGCCATCTTCTACACCGAGAACCTTCAAGCCGGGTACCTGTCGGCGGCCATCGGGATGCTCCTCCTCGTATGGGTGGGGACCAAGGTCAACATTCGCTCTTATGCCTTCTACGTACCCGTCGCCATCATCATCTGGTATCTGGTCTTGCAGTCCGGCGTTCACGCAACACTGGCAGGCGTCGCTCTGGGTTTTCTCGCCCCGGCCCGCCCCTACTACTCGCCGGACGAGTTCGACCGACGATCCCGGGCGATCCTCGACCAGTTCCCGCGCGTGACCGATAGCGCGGCGGCTCAAGAGCATGCCGACCACGAGGCCTTGCTTGTCGCCGAGATCGCCAAGGAGTCTGTCGCTCCGCTCAGCCGGATGGAGCATAACCTCGTCGGATGGAGCTCCTTCCTGATCGTACCCATCTTTGCCCTGGCCAACGCCGGGGTCGACTTCAGGGCAATCAACCTGACCGAAGCCCTCACCTCGTCCGTGGCCCTCGGTGTCTCCGTCGGCCTGGTTGTCGGAAAACTCGTCGGCATCTCCGGCTTCACCTATGCAGCGGTCAAGCTCGGGCTGGGCAAGCTCCCACCGGGGACAGGTTGGACCCATGTCGTAGGCCTCGCAGCGGTGGCCGGGATCGGATTCACCGTATCGCTGTTCGTAACCGGTCTTGCTTTCAATGACCCCCACCTCACCGACCTGGCCAAGGTCGGCATCTTCGCCGGTTCGCTGGTCGCCGGCGTCATCGGTTCCCTCGTGCTGATACGAGCCCGGCCACCCCGCGAGCTGTGAGAAATCCCCCCGAGTCAATCGTCTGTATCGAGTGTGGAGGGACCGCGCATCTGATCAGCTATCTCCCCGAGGATGAGCCTCCCGAGCCGGGCACGGCCTTTGCCTACCGATGCAGCGATTGCATCGACCGTTTCGACGTGGTCTGGGAAGAGGAGCCTGACTAGTGTCCTGAGTCGTAAGTTCGTGCTGATCTCGCCCAGGCATCGGCGTTTCTGGCAAGGACGCACAACGAAGGCGCAGCCGTAGCTGCGTCAAGGCGGAGGACGCAGCCAGGGGCGTCGAGAGTAGGCGAGATTCTGTGCATGATTTGCGACTCGGGACACTAGGAACGCCAGAGGTGAACCCGGATCTTATCGGCGTCGAAGCCCATGTCATCACAGAAGACGATGAAGGCTTCCCTGGGAACCCCCCTCCACTCGAGCTCAGATAGCTCCTCGGTGAGGGGGACATCCAAGCGAAGGGTGGTCAATTCCCGGTAGAGGTAGACCTCTGCCTGTCGTTCTCGAAGTGTCGCCGCCAGTTTCTCGGCCCCTCGGGGCCTGACCTCCCAGTCATCGACACTCACCGGGATCATCTCCAGTCGCGTATAGCGCGCCAGGACCGTGGATGCCGACTTGGCGCCCCATCCGGGCAGACCCGGGATGCCATCTGCGGCGTCGCCGACCAGGGCCAGGTAGTCGGGGATCGACTCGGGGTGCACCCCGAACTTCTCCACAACGGCGTCTTCATCGAGGATCTTCTGTTCCCGTCTGTTGTAGGTGACGATTCGGTCACCGACCACAACTTGAGCCAGGTCCTTGTCCGGGGTTGCGATGACGACCTGATCCACGTCCTCGACCCATCGAATGGCGGCGGACGCCAGAGCATCGTCTGCCTCGAAATCAATATTGCGCCACACCACGACGCCAATGACCTCCAGAGCACGTTCGGCCAGCGGGAACTGGCCGAGCAACTCGGCGTCCGTGCCGGCCGACGTCTTGTAGCCGGCGAACATGTCGTTGCGAAACGATTCGATCACGGTGTCGAAGCTGGCCGCCAGATGGGTCACCCCGGGCTCGCGGAGGAGGGCCAGGGTCGACTCGAGGATCCCCAGGGTTGCCCGAATGTCGGTGCCGTCGGGCCCGGGGACGACGTCGCGACGACCGAAGTGAGCACGGAAGAGCTCATAGGTACCATCAAGTAGGTGGAGACGCACGAGAACGATCCTACGACCGAAAGACCCGACGATCCCTGGGACAGCGTGACCGACGACTTCGGAGGGCTGGGCCGGCAGCTGAAGGACACCTATCGAAAGGTCGCCAAGGACCGCGGACCATCGGACGATGAGATCAAAAAGGCATTCTCCACGCTCGCCGGCGCCTGGGATCAGGTGGCGGAGTCGGTGTCCAACGCACTCAGGGACCCGGACATACGAGATCAGCTCAAGGAGGCGGCCAGTTCTTTCGCCACGGCTCTGGGAGCGACCATCACCGAGCTGGGCTCCGAATTGAAGAGAGCAAAGACCCCGGCAGCGCCACAGGCTGACGAGGAGGAGTAGGGCTCACACCACGCGAGCAACCGAACCCAACTGATCACCTCCACATGTCATCCAAGAGTTGGGTGACGTCGGCTTTCGTGAGTTCCTGTCGTTTTGCCTCGCTGACCAGCGCCCCGGTCATCTCGCGGAGGTCGGCATCTCCCGATACGACCACACCGCCACGCCCTCTCCTCATCTCAACCAGTCGGCGTCGCTCCAGCTCCGAATAGGCCCTCAGGACGGTATGCATGTTGACACCGATGGTCTCCCCCAACGAGCGGGCCGCCGGCAGCCTTTCCTTCGCTTGCAGAGAGCCCGACTCGATATGACCCGCAATCGAGTCTGCGATCTGCATGTAGATCGGGCTACTCGACCCCGGTTCCAGGCGAACCAGCATATGCCGGATTCTAGACGAATGTTCTAGAACTAAACAAACCTCGCCGACGGCTGCTCAAATACCTCTTCAATGCAACCACTGATCGACTGCCCGAGTCTCGCCGGACGTCTCGATGCAGTGCGACTATGTGACATCCGTTGGGCTCTCGTCGACCCAAACCACGGAAAGTCGGCATATGAGGATGGCCACATCCCGGGCGCGGTGTTCGTTGACCTCGACACCGACCTATCGGCGCCGCCGGGCCCGGGACGGCATCCGCTCCCGACGGTTGACACTTTTGCCAAAACGCTGGGACGACTCGGCATCACACCGGGAGACGAGGTGGTGGTTTATGACGACGTGGGGGGCGCCATCGCCGCTCGCATGTGGTGGATGCTGCGATCGATGGGCCACGAGCGGTCGCGGCTGCTGGATGGCGGATACCAGACGTGGACAGCGATGGGCATGCCGGTCGAATTCGGCTCCAACACCCCGGAAACGGCCGAATACGTGACATCGTCGACCTTCGAGGGAGTGGTGACCCAGGATCTCCTCTCGGGTCGGGCCATCGTCGACGCTCGGGCCTCCGAGCGTTACACCGGCGAAACCGAGCCGGTCGATCCCAAGGCCGGTCACATACCCGGAGCCGTCAACAAGCCGGCCTCGGGAAATCTGGACGCCGAGGGCAGATTCCTCGACCCGGAGCTTCTGCGAGCCCGGTATTCGGATGTCGATGCGGACCCCGTCATGTCCTGCGGAAGCGGAGTCACTGCCTGTCATGACGCCCTCGCAATGGTCGTTGCCGGACATGAGATGCCCGACGTCTACATCGGGTCCTTCTCCGAGTGGTCCCATCTCGACAAGCCGGTGGCAATGGGCGCCAACCCGTGATCAGCCAGCGAGCCATCGACGCCATCGAGTCGACGGACACAGACGATTTGATTCGGGTCATCGACGGATATTGCCAAACCTCCTCATGGGATGAGTTGGTCGAGTTGCGCGCCCGCTGCCACGAAGCGGTCTCGAGAGGAAAACAGGTATGGGGTGTCGACATCCTCATTCGCTACCGACTGGCTCTCGAGGCACCTGGCAAGTTCGCCGGACCGGTCGTCTCCGAGGGCGCAGCGCGCTTCGCTCTGGGACCCCTTGCCGAAGTAGCGGCAAGTACCAAGACCTGGAGTGAGGTGCGCCCCTTTCTGACCAACGGGCCGGAGCGGATGACGTTCGCCTCCGAGCGGGTCGTTAGAGGTGAAGAGGGAATCGGGCCCATCGCCGACCTCCCCGACCAACTCATGGACTGGGAACCCACCTATCCCCTCGCCGAGTACAAGGAGGACAAGGTGGAGGCCCCCTCCCCGATGCCTCCCGCGGGCTCTGAAACAACTCTTCCGGACCAGGTTGACCGTATCGATGATGCGATATCAGAGGGAGCCCTCGCCGACCTTGTCCAACCGTGGACCGAGCAATCGAACGGGCAATGCGAGACGGCCTCGGTCGAAGGGAAGGCTGGAGAAGCGATCAGGGCACTCGGTCTGACTCGGGCCAGGGTCGAGGACCTGGACACCAAAGAGGCCCTGGCCTGGATGGCATGGGCCGGCGCCTCAGGCGGAGCACACGGCAGGCGAAGAGGGGCCGCAGCAGGGCGATACGGGGCGTGGTGGGTCGTGGCCGCTCTCTGCGATCTCGACTGGCCACCTGACCCAGACGAGGTCGGGGGTGCTGCGAGCCGGCTTCGATGGCTCTGGTTCGACGACGGAGCCCCCGGAACGGGTTGGGCTCTCCGACTGGCCATCGAAGACCCGATATCCGGTTTTTCCTGGGCGATAGCTGCTGTCGACGTAGCTACTTAGGCGTCGACCACGGAGCAGGTCCGGGCGTGCCAGCCGGTCGCCCCGTTCGGAGCGGGAGGTAGCTCGGTCTCGTCCTGCAATTGGCCATTCCCATCCGTTGCCCGGACTCGAAGAACCTGGTTCCCGGGTGGGGCGTACCAGTCGACCTTCCACTGGATCCAGCTGTCGACGGAGAGTGGCTCCGACAGCTCGGCTTGGGTCCATGGCTCGCCTTCGCCCAGCTGCACCTCGACCATCGAGAGCCCGCGTCCTGGCGCCCAGGCCACCCCGGCCACGGCTCTTTGCCCCGGTGGAATCTGCTCGCCGCTACGGGGTGTGTCGATTCGGCTCTGGGTCTTGATCGGTGCTTCCTTCGACCACCCCCTCGGGATCCAGTAGGCATCGAAATCGTCCCATCCGGTCAGCTCGATCTCGGACAGCCATTTGGTGGCAGAGACGTATCCGTAGAGACCGGCGACCACTAGACGAGCGGGAAAACCGTGCTCGAAGGGAAGGGGCTCACCGTTCATTCCCACGGCTACCAGGGCCTCCCGTCCATCAAACGCCGCCTCCACCGGAAAACCAACCGTGAAGTCGTCGACCGAGCGGCCAACAAGCTGCTCGGCGTTGTCTTGCACACCGGCCCGATCGAGAATCTCGGTTAGTGGGACGCCCTGCCATCTCGCATTCCCGACGAGGTCTCCGCCGACCCGATTGGAGACACAGGAGAGGGTCACGTCACGCTCAACCATGCGCATGTCGAGAAGGTCGTAATAGGTCATCGTGTACGGCCGATCGACCCGACCCTTGATGGTCAAGGTCCAGTCCTGGAGGTTGAC
>JAPUJM010000205.1 GCA_027296205.1 Actinomycetota bacterium | reverse complement strand
TGATAATGACCTGTCGACCCCACCCACCAAGTCCTTCCTACGGGACGGTGTGACCTAATACGAGCCTGCCCACCGCCAGGTGTGGCCCATCCCAGTCCTGTCCACCAACCCACCCGCTCCTTGACATACGAGATTCAATATGGGCGGCCCCTCCAGACTGCCAGCTAGCGCATATGTGCCGATATGGGCGGGTCAAGGCGTCGCTTAGAGTCGAGGGGATGCGCCACAGGACTGCGCATTCGAGCCCGATGGAGGTCAGCCGTGGACAATCGTGAAGACAGTACCGAGCCACCCACCGAGAGCACTTTCGATAAACACGCCTACAAGATCCTTGTTGCCGCGGTGCTTGTGGCGGTGGGCACGGCAACAGTCGTGTACCGGATGGTGGAAGACTGGAGCTGGGTCGATTCGCTCTACTTCGCCACGGTGGCCGTTACCACAGTTGGCTTCGGTGACCTCGTGCCGTCCACAGACGGCTCGAAGCTGTTCACCATCTTCTACATCGCGACCGGTATTGCCCTCATCGCAACATATCTCGACGTGACGCTCCGTCGCAGGGCCACCAAGATTGCACACCACCGCACTTAGCCACCGACCCTGCCAGGTAGCGCATATGTGCCGACATGGGCGGGTGTGATCTGGGTGAATCGCGGCGTCCAACGGGTACGTGGTGCGCTCTGTGGGGAGACCAGGTTGTTCGATGAAGAGTTTCCCGCCTGGCTGCAGTGACGGAGAGACCGACGAGAAGAGCGGTCTCGAGCCGAGAGATCCGCCGTCCCGACGTCGGACTGAGCACCAGTGCGGCCTCGGTATAGTCCTACTCCGTGCCTCAGCCGACGACACACAGCCCCGCTCGCTCCGTCGGAGACCGGCGCCGCATCAGCGTCAGCGCCGAGCGTGTTCGTGTCCTCGCCGACCGGTGGGCTGCTCAGTGGAAGCGGCCCCCGACGAACGACGAATTGGCCGGGTTGATCCGCCAATGGGTACGCGAGGAGATCCTCTACCGAGAGGCGATCGACCGCGGGCTAGATCAAGGCGACGAGCTGGTGAGGCGCCGCCTCATCCAGAAGATGAACGGCATCGCTCGAGGGCTGGCGGAACGATCTGAGCCGTCTCTTTCCGATCTCCGAGCGTTCTACCTGGAGAACGTTGACCGGTACACCGTCCCGGCCCGGCGCAGCTTCCGCCACGTCTACGTCAGCACGGAACGCGGGAACGACGCCGCCGAGATGAGCGCCGCCGAACTGCTCGAGCGACTGCCCCGAACGGATCCCGAAGAGGCAGCGCGGCTCGGGGACCCATTTGTCCTCGCCCACGACTTTGCGCTCGTCACGCCTCAGGACGTCGCCTCACGTTTTGGTCGGGCGTTCGCCGATGGGCTCTTCGAGCTCGCCCCCGGCGCTTGGTACGGGCCGCTTCGCTCGTCCTTTGGCCTCCACCTCGTTGAGGTAACCGAGGCGGTCGACGACTACACCCCGTCATTCGAAGAAGCGCAAGCCAGGGTGCTCGTCGACGTCAGCGATCAGCGCCAGCTCGCAGCCGAAGCGGGTCTCGTCGCGGCGTTGGCCAGCGAGTACGAGATCGAGTACGCCTGGGACGACGCAGACATCGAGGCCACAGATGTGGGCGACGTGATCCAGGTCCCCGACCTCGACCTGCTCGGCACGCTCGCTGTTCTCGTCCCCAGACGGGGAGGCGCCGGAGAGGTTCCGAGAAAGGTGCCGGTCGACGAGGCTGGTCATCTGGATTGGACCCAGCTCATGGCCGAGATCCATCTGACCGAGAGCCACGGAGACATCGCGCTCGCCGGCGGCAATCCCCGCAGGACCGCATTGATCGAACCAGGTGATCCAGCCGCTGAGTCCGACGATCCTCGCTACGCCGTCGTCGCCGCCGAGCTCACCAGAGGCCTCAGAGCCACGACCAGAGCACCCGTCGTCGAGGGCCCACGCGGCTGGGTTGGCTTCACCTGTGACACCGATGAGATGGCCGTCTGGATGATCCGGGCCCTCGCCGCGGAGAATCTCGCCGTCCGGAGGGAAGGCTCCACCGTCTTCATGCCCGTATCGGCGAGCTTTGTAATCGAGGACGAGATCCTCGACATGGTGGTGGCCGCGGCCCGGGCGATGCACTTCTTCGAAGACCACATTCGAGTCACCGACCACGAACACGAATGATTCAGAGACAGGGGGGACCCACATGACTAACGAGATCCCGCACCGCGACGCGTACTTCGGCGACCTTCACGTCCACACCGCGTACTCACTCGACGCGTTCCTGGTGGGGGCGGCCAACAACCCGGACGCCGCTTACGAGTTCGGCAAGGGCGAGGAAAAGCCAATCGTCGTGGGCGGTCACATGATGAGGCTGACCGCACCGCTCGACTTCATGGCGGTGACAGACCACTCGGAGTGGATGGCGGAGATGGAGGCCATCCTCGATCCCGGATTCGACGCGTCCGACCCGGAAGCGCAGGCGCTCCTCGACGTGCACCGGAAGGCGAATACGGCCCCGGGGGGAGACTACGAACACTCGATCGCGACCGTGATGCAGGGGATGGTGTCACCCCAACCGACGCACGAAGGCTACGTGGAGGGTGATCCGGAGGGCTTCAAGAAGAAGATCCGCTCGATGTGGGCCTACATGATCGAAACCGCCAACAAACACTACGACCCCGGGACATTCACGACCTTCGTGGGTTATGAGTGGTCGGCGACCCCAAACGGCGCCAACCTGCACCGCTGCGTGATATTCAAAGGAGACGACGTGCCGGAAATGCCGCTCAGCTACGTCGACACCCAGAACGCCGAGGACCTGTGGCTGTGGATGGAGGAGGTCGGTGGCGCACCCGAACATGTGCTGGCCATCCCCCACAACGCCAACACGAGCCAGGGTCTCATGTTTCTCCCGCAATACCACGACGGCCGACCCATCGACGTTGCCTATGCCGAAAAGCGTTCGATGATGGAACCGTTGACCGAGATACACCAGATCAAGGGCAACTCCGAGACCAGTCCCGC
>JAPUJM010000204.1 GCA_027296205.1 Actinomycetota bacterium | reverse complement strand
ACGTTGGCGGCGGGCCAATCGCTTGAAGAGTCGCGACCTCGTTGAGTTGCAATCAACTCTTCGTGCCCGGCTGATCGCACTGGTCGAGTCGGATCTGAGAAGCATCATCCTCAGAGATGGCGAACTCGGCATCGTCGGTGGCACCGCCGGGGATGCTGCACGTGGTGTCCACCTGGTCACCGCCCAGGCGATCGACGGTTGGTTCGACATCGTCAGTCGCGAAGTAGACGGAATAGACGAGCGCGACCGCAATCTGGCGGCGGCGGTTCTCATGTGGGCGGCTCTGGGCTCGAGGGTTCGTCGCGCCGCCGTGATGCTCTTCGGTACCGACGAAGACGTCCTCACCAAGAGGGTGCGCATCGAGCTCTTGGACCGACTTCAGGTCGCATACACCCAGACTGCCGCACACCTCTGTGAGTCCCTCAGGCTCGTCTCTGGGGAGCGAGAGGCGGACGAGTTGCAGACTCGTCTCACGGGTGTCGTGGTGCGATCCCATTTCTCGGATGCATGACACCATGGTCGGTCTTCTCGAAAAGGCCGACCTGGCCATTGCATTCTGCGCCGGCGTAATCGGGGAAGACGATCTGGAACCGATGGCCAGATCGGTCCGTGACGCCAGGATCCGTATCTCTTATCCCGAAGACATGAGCGTTGTTGCTCTCGTCGGGGGAACCGGCTCCGGCAAATCGAGCCTCGCCAACGCCGTCTGTGGCGCCGACGTGGCGATGGTTGGAGGAGCGCGCCCGACAACAGGGGAGCCGCTGGCCATCGTTGCGGAGGCTCGAGCCGGCGACATCGGTGGCTACCTCGATGCTCTCGGTGTCAGCGTTCAGGTGACGGTTCGGATTCCGCCGTGGCTCTGTCTCATCGACATGCCGGATACGGACAGCGTCGAGATCGAACACCGTCTCAGGGTCGAACAGCTGTTGCCGCGTCTCGACATTGTCGTATGGGTCGTCGACCCGGAAAAGTACCGCGATGCAGCACTGCACAACCGCTATCTCAAGCCTCTGAGCTCTTATTCGAATCAGTTCATCTTCGTTCTCAATCAGATCGATCGATTGGCCCCAGCAGTGATCGAGTCGGTGGTTGCCGATCTGGAGAAGGCTCTTCGAGAAGATGGAATCGAGTCGCCAAGGATCGTTGCCACCGCGGTAAATCCCGCTTCAGGGCCGCCGATCGGAGTCTCCGACCTGGTCGATGCTCTCGAGGAGGCTGTCAACGATGATCGGGTCTTCGAAAAGCTCTTGGTCGACCTGGCACAAGGCAGTGCCGGGTTGCTCGATGCGACCGGCGGATCGGGGCTCGAATTCGAGACGCGGGCAAGGGCGGTCCTCGAGACGACGGCCCGCATGGTCGTCGATGGGCAAACACGCTCGGCTATCGACGAGCTGACCCTTTTTCTCGAGGCAATAGCCAACGAAGCCGGCGGATCGACAGGATCGCGGGTTAGCCAGATCGCCGCATTGGTGCCCAGCCACGTCGAGTCGGTTGCCGACGGGGTGAAGACATCGACTCCGATCGAGAACCGACGCCGATTCCGAGCGCGGAGAAGCGATCTCGAGGCCTCGAGGGCCGAGCAGAGAGATGCCGCCGGCGAGATACTCGATGATCTGGTGATCGACCCAACCCGCGGCGCTCTGGCCGCGCGGGCCCAAGCAAATGCGGCTCTGGCCGACCTGTCTTTGTCGGTGGAGAAGGCCAGGGCAGTCACTACTCGTTAACCTGCCGGTCCCATGGAGCCCTGGGTATCGAATCTCATCCGAAGCGGCGCTGTGCTGCTTGGTTCCCTCATTGTCTACCTGGTCGGGGTCCGACTTGGACGAAAGGGTGTTGCGGGCCTATCCGAACGTGGATCGGAGAGCGCCAAAAGAGCCGAGACGTTGTGGCTGATGGTCAGACGCTTGTTCCTCTTGACCCTGCTGGTGACCGCCATTCTCGTTATCTTTGGCGTCTGGGGCATCAGCATCACTCCGTTCCTGGCCATGGGCACCGTCGTCGCAGCCGCGGTCGGTTTCGGTGCCCAGGACGTAGTGAAGGACTTCATTGCGGGGTTCTTCATCCTGGTCGAGGACCAGTTCAGAGTGGGTGACACAGTCACCATCGCCGATGTTTCGGGAACGGTGGAGGACATCCAGTTTCGGGTGACCAAACTTCGCGACCTGGAGGGGAACGTCCATATCGTCCCCAATGGCCGGATCAAGGTGGCTTCCAACCACACAAGTCTCTTCGCCCGGCCGGTAATCGACGTTGGCATCTCCTACGACTCGGATGTGGATCAAGCCCTAGCGGTGATGAAGGACGAACTAGACGCCCTCAGAGCCGATCCGGAGTGGAGCGACCGAGTGAGGGGAGAACCAGAGGTTCTTGGTGTCAACAGTCTGGACGACTCCGCCGTGGTTCTTCGTGCTCGGCTCACAACCACAGCCCAAGATCGATGGCCCGCGCGCCGAGAGGCTTTGCGCCGCATCAAGAAGCGGTTTGACGCCGAGGGCATCACCATCCCGTTCCCACAGGTGACCATTCACAAGGCCGACTGACCACCTACCACGCGTAGTGAATCGGGAAACCAGTCGACGGTTGCCTGATCGACCATGCCCAGTGATTCCCCGTCGGCCTGCGCTGCGACCGGCGGGTCGGCCCTCACTTCGACGTGCTCGACTCGCCGCCACACCTCCATACCCTTGACATTCTCGAGTTCGCGCCCGGTTATGACGTCAACTGCGATCTGGGGGATGCGATGCCGACGCAGACGCTCCATCACCAGAACAGTCATCGGTGCCGGTCGGCTTCTGGACAAGCGAAGCGGCACTTTGCCGAAGTAGGAGTAGACGTCACGGAACTGAATCAGAGCGGTTGTGGCCTGGATCTCCTGTCCGTCGGTGGAAACGGATAGATGCGGTCGGCGAGACGGAAAGGTCCGCACGCCTACTCCAATGGCGGTTCGGGCGTAATGAATCGAACCGAACCGGTACTTGCGATAGGGGTCGCTGTCGGCCTTCACCACCACCTCCGCATCTAGCCCAAAACCGCAAGCGAACACCCCGTAGTGAGTCGTTTCCGTGGTGCCCCGACGAAGGGTCATCCGGGCCACTCCGGCGGTGTTTGTCCCGTCCGACCGGGCAATCAGCCGCGCCGCTTTCACCGGTCGCGAGGGGATCTGGAGCAGACGTGCGACGACATTGGTCGTTCCGACGGGAATGATCCCAAGTGCGGTTTCGGTTCCGACGAGGCCCTGGCTGACGTGATGGACCATCCCATCGCCGCCCATGGCAACGACGATCGAGGCTTCCGAGGTGGCAGCCGCTGCTGCTGCGGCAGTTGCTTCCGTTGCCGATGACGGCCAGATGGCTTCGACTGAATGACTCTTCGAGAGATGGGCCATGACATCGCGGTGTGAGCCTCCGGTGAACTGGGAAGCGACAGGGTTGGCGATCACAACGACGTGGTCCATGGCTGACGCAGGGTATCGCTGTATTCTCCCAGTCCGATGGAGAGCAACGAGAGCACGACCCCACCAGCCGAAGAAGTGGCTGTCCTCGAGGATGGGCCGGCTGATCCGCTCTTTTCACTGGTTGCCGGCGAAGGCGATGGCTTCATGCTCGGCGCCGCTGCCGGTGATGCCGCCGGCGGGGCATGGGAACTCGGTTACTCCGCAATTACCGAGCAGATAACCGTTATTTCCTACCAGTTGATAGAGCACGGGCATTTGGACACGACCCGCTTGATTCGGGACTTGCGCGAGCTAGACGGATCCGAGGAGGGGGACCCGGTGTATCGGGCGGAGACAGCTCACTTCAGAGCGTGGTTAGACCGTGCTGCCGCAGGCTCACCAGTTCCAGAGGAGGAGCCTTCGCTTGACGGAGTAGCGCGCGCAGTACCCCTCGGTGTTGCCTTCCGACGTGATCCTCAGGCGGTCACATCGGAGGCAACCGAACTCGGTCGACTGTTCGATCGCGACGCGGGCAGCGTTGCCGCAGGTGTGGTTGCCGCCGTCGCCGTCGCCGCGTCGTGCTTCGGTCAGTCGGGGAGAGATCTGATCATCGGAGTGACCGAGGCAGTGGTGCCCGTGATCAAGACTGTCGGCAACGGTCTCTACGGGGAGCGCCGCCTCGACACGCTGGAGACCGAACTCGGTCGTCTTCCTGAAGCTGTCGGGGTTGGCGATGGGAACGAGGCTCTCGAATACGTGGGAGGCGATGCTTTTGACCCTATTCAGGTCATGCTTGCTGGGCTGATCCTCGCCGCACAGACGACGGACAGGCATCACACCCCGATCGAACAGGCAGCCAAGATTGGCGGCAGCACTCTCGGCGCCGCGGTCGGGGCGATCATTGGAGCCAGAGTCGGTATTCGCCCCTGGCCTTGGGCCTTCGCCAACGACACCTGGTTCGCCGAGATCGGTCGACGAGTTACCCGCGGACCCGACGAGGTGAGAGACCTACCAATCCCTTATGCGGTGGAACAACATCTCATCTCAGGGTCGAGCCCGGGCTTTCTCTGATCCCCGGAGTCGTGTCAGTTGCTGGTTAGAAAGTGACGGCCACAGAAATCAGTTCCTCCCTTCCCAATAGACCTGCCGCCGCCTGAAGTGCGCGGGGAGACTCGGAAAGGGGGAACTGGTGAGATACCAGGTCGTCGATGCGAGGATCGGTTTCCAACTGTTCTGTGGCCCACTGGTACCCAACGCTGCTGGCGCCCATCGCGCCCCTCATCGTCAGTTGCTTGGCGACGATCACATCGGAGAGAAAGTGGAACGCCCTATTGCCTTTGGTAGAAGCAAGGATCACGCGGCCACCACTACGGGCGAGGTCGAGTGCCGTGAAGACTGCCTCAGGATCGTCCGAGGTCACGTCGACCACCACGTCGGGCCTCCTGCCGAGAGCGCCGGCGATTTCCCCGGCAACATCAGTCTGTTCGACATCAATGGCGAGGTCCGCACCAAGCTGTCTTGCTAATTCGAGACGGTCTCGATCGTGGGAGAGGCCGGTGATGCCCACCCATCCGGCGCCGGCGGCCTTGGCAGCGATGAGACACGCCAGGCCTCGCGGCCCGGGCCCAAGGATGAGCACGTCCTCACCCGGCTGAAGGGCGGGCAGTTCGACTGCCCAGGTGTGTCCCGAAGCCAGGGGATGGACGAATGTGGCGACTTCGGCCGGCACATCGTCGGTAACCGGGTGAAGATGAGC
>JAPUJM010000203.1 GCA_027296205.1 Actinomycetota bacterium | reverse complement strand
CCGACGTGGTGGGTTCGACGACGAGGCGGCGGTCTTTGACTGCCTCTTCATACCGTTGCCGTGCCCCGTCGGGGTCGGCTTCGATGGCTATGCGGTCGAGGCGGGCCTTCAGCTCTCCGGTGGTGAGCTGGCCGGCGGCGTCGATGACACGGTCCACCACCCGTCGAGTTGTCGCGTCGGAGAGGTGGGTGGTGGCGTAGCTGAACGTCTTGGCTCTTCGGATGTCGATGTTCCCGGCGACCAACGCGTCCCAGACTCGGGGGAGGCGCTGGCGTAGTTCCAACGCAAACGACAGCTCGGTGTCGGTGGCGCGGCGGGTCAAACGCAACGCGGCTCTGATCTCTGCAGCGGCAGATTCTGCGGCCCATTGCGGGTTGGTGTCGTCCATGACGTCGACGACCGCTGCCATATCGCGGTACATGTGTGCGTCGTAGTAGGACCGTTGCCTTTGGTGGGCTTGGAGCACGGTGATCCGGTCGTGGGGTGACACTTCGGTGACGTCGATACAAGCCAGGATTCCCCCAAGCTCAGCGCCAGGTTCCAGGTCGCCCAATATCGTCGGGATCGGTTCATACCCTCTATCGAACATACGTTCGATCATACACTATCCCGGTGACACATTCCAGAGGCACATCCACATTCCGGGGGTGCCGATCTAGCACACTCGTCGAAGTGGGCGTGATCGCTCCCACCGGCCGATCGCGGTCCAGAGCACTGTCGGAAGCGGGCGATATCCCCCATATTCGGTGATCGCGGCCCGGGTCAGGGGCTGATGACGTCGATCAACTCCGGCGGCTCGTGACAGGAAGGCGCATTGGGGTTGATGCGCACGTATAGCCACAGACCGATCGTCGCGACGCGAGACGGATCGCTCTCGGGACAGTGCATCACCGAGCACTCCACAAAGACCCCGAAGTCTTCCTCGTCCGAGGCGGCGGGTGCTTCTTCGATACACGTGGCGAAAGACGTGTTCGTCCGGTAGGTAGCCCCGGGTGACCCAACCGCGGCGAGTGCAACGACTGCAACGGCCAGGGCCAACACCATCGCGAAGCGGCGCAACCAGTGGGCGGGCATCCTCGGAGCCTATTGAGGGGTTACAACTAGCGCCGGCACCTGCCAAACGCACTCCTAGGCGCCGTCCCGGAGTGCGTCCTGTCCTGAGGTGGGTCTATCCGCAGGGGAGTTGCAGGTCAATCCCGAGGAGCCCAGCCTTTTCAGCGATGGGTAGACAGGCGTCGTCGAAGCTGACCGTGAGTCGAATGATGTCGACTTCCTCAAGGGAGGTGGCAGCCGCTACTGCGTCGACGAGTTCGTCTTTCGCGTCAACGATTGACATCATTTCGCTGAGGTAGCTGGCGTGGATCCCCGCCAGCGACGCGGGAGGTTCAAGATCGGATACGATCTCATAGCTCGTGGCCATGGCGGTCATCATCAGATTGAGTCCTTCGGCTAATGCTGGGCCGTCGAACTCCGCTTCCTCTGAAAAAGCAGGGTTGTCGGAAAACACGACTTCAAACGCTTCCTCGAGGTCGCTGAACGAATCTTGGACGGCGGTGAGATAGGCCTCTTCCTCCGGTGTGGCCGCGCTGCCGACCTCAACCGGGGAGCCTGCAAGAGTGGTCAAGAAGTTCGCATAGAAAGCGTCGGGGTCGTCAACGCTGATGGCGACTGTCACCCGGTTCCCTTCGCCGCTTGCGGTGTTGCCGTCGTCCGATCCGCCTTCTACGACAACGATGGACATCTGCTCTGTGGTCGTATACGTCTCACCTGCGGCTACCGAGGCGGCTAGTTCGTCCCACATGAAGTAGAACCCACTAGTGACGGCGGGAAACAAACGCACCATTCGGTCGAGGTGAACAATGGCGTCGCTCTGTTGGGCTTCGCTCAGGGCACGTTGATACCAGCTTGGTATCGGAACGAAGTTGGTTGCGTCGAGCGGTACAAGGGTCACCGGCACACCCGAACTGATCACCGCTGCGGCTGCGGGAACATCTACCCACAGGTTCCATTCGGCGTTGGCACCTTCGACGTTCCCGGGCACGTTCACCGCACCGCCCATGATCACAATTCGTTCCACAACGTCGGCCAGATCGGGATGGTCGTCGAAGGCTCGGGCGACGTTGGTCAGCGGGGCCACCGCATAGATCACTACCGGTCGGCCCGCTTCTTTGGCTGTACGAGCGATCATGTCTGAGGCACGCTCTTCAGACACGGTGACTGTCGATACTGGCAGACCAAAAGAGAGGTTCTCATGGCCTTCGAGAAACTCCGGTGGCCAAGACCGAGCATGACCCGGAGTCTCCGGGTCGCAAGCGACTGGTATTTCCTCCTGGCCGAACATCGCCAGGATTCCGAGAGTGACCTCAAAACCCAAGTCACAACCCGCCTCGCCAGTCACCGGCAAAGAAATCGCGATGACCTCGACATCAGGGTGAGCTAACAGGTACATCAGACCCCCAACATCTGAAACGGTTGGGCTGTAGTCAACGATTACCGGTGTTCCCCCTGAGGGTTCAAAGGTCACCGTGGTCGATGAGGGCGACGCCTCCACGCCCGATGTCGTCGTCGTGTCCGCGGACGAAGAGACACACGACGACAAGACGATGGTTGTAGCCAACCCCACTACCAGGCCATCCCGCAATCGTCTCAAGCGCATATGTGCCGTCATGTGCGTGTCAATTCTGTTGTTGTCTCACTGCGACTCGCACGCACTGCCCCCAGGACTCCCGCAATAACGAGAAGCGCCACGCCCAGCATGAAGGAACCCCACGCCAAGTTACGCACCGGGTCGCCATATGCCCGCGACGTAAAAAGCCAGAACTCGGCAACATTCCCGGCGAGGACAAGAAGACTCCCGGCTAAGCCAAGAAGCCACGAAACCCAACCGAGCCCTCCCAGGCTCTTACGACCCTGGAATCCAGTCGCGACCACACCGACCACCAGAAGAGCAGCCGGAAGGGCGACCAGACGGTTCATCACCTGATACGAGTCATATGCCTCCGTCCCAGGCGGCCCCCACTCACCCGACCCAGCCAC
>JAPUJM010000202.1 GCA_027296205.1 Actinomycetota bacterium | reverse complement strand
AGCGAAACCCTTCGAGACCGGCTCATCGAGGTCAACTCGACTTGGACGAAGTACCAGGTGATCATCCGTGCCCTGCCCCAACTGCTGATAGTTCTCTTGCTTGTGGTCGGGGCGGCACGTATCGATGCGGGTGCCATCAGCGCCGGGAATGTCGTCACGGTCGCCTATCTGCTGTCACTGCTTGCTTTCCCGATTCAGCTCATCGGCTTTGCCCTCTGGGATCTGGCGGGGAGTCTTGCCGGATGGCAGAGAGTCCAAGCGGTCTTCGATGCCGACGACCACATCGAATATGGGGAGCGGGCCGCCAGCACCGATGGCGGAGCTGCTCCAATCCTCGGTTTGGCGGTGGACTTCGCTTATGACAGCGAGCCGGTCCTCGCTGGACTCGATCTCGACATCGAAGCCGGGACAACTCTGGCGGTCGTTGGGCCTACCGGGTCTGGCAAATCCACGTTGTGCCTGCTTCTGGCACGTCTCTGGGATCCCGACTCGGGGCAGATACATCTCGGGGGCCGTGATCTGCGCACCTTCGCCGGCTCCGAGCTCCCCAAGGAGGTTTCATACGTCGCCCAGGACGCCTTCCTATTCGACACCACGGTCAGAGCCAACATCACCCTGGGCGCGGTATTCAGCGATGCCGACGTGGCAACAGCAATGCGATTGGCCGGTGCGGCATCATTCATCGAGGAGCTTCCCGCCGGTCTCGACACCGAGCTTGGCGAGCGAGGAACGACTCTCTCGGGCGGGCAAAGACAGCGACTCGCCCTTGCCCGAGCTTTGATACGGAAACCCAGGTTGTTGGTGCTCGACGACGCCACGTCGGCCGTTGACCCTTCGGTCGAGGCCGAGATTCTGTTGGCTTTGAAAGGTGCGGACCTGCCTTCAACCGTCGTCATCGTTGCTTATCGCCCTTCGTCCATAAAACTGGCCGACCAGGTCGTTTTCCTCGACGAGAAGCGAATTCTCGGCCATGGATCCCACATTGAGCTGCTCGACGCCAGCCCCGGATATGCCCAACTGTTGCAGGCGTATGAGAAAGAGGCCCGCCGCCTTCGGGAGGAGGCGTCGTGAGCACGGATTACACCACGCGGACGGTCATTCGCCGGGCACTCATCGAGGCCCCGGTGCTCCGTCACGGCCTGAGACTCACCCTGTTCATGGCTATGGCCGGTCAGGCCATAACGGTGGTCACTCCGATCGTGATCCAACAAATCATCGATGAGGAGATTCTGGCCCCCACCGGTATCGATATGCGCGGGGTCTTGCAGAAGGCGGCTGTCGCCTTTGTCGCTCTGGTCATCGGTGTTGTCGTCGGCCGTGTCGCCTTGCTACGCCTTGTGAAGACGTCCTCATCGGGTCTCTCCGATCTGAGGAGCAAGACCTTCGGTCACATCATGCGACAGTCTGTGCTTCATGTTCAGGCCGAGCGTCGCGGGACACTCGTGTCACGGGTGACCTCGGACATAAGCACATTGCAGGAGTTCATGGAGTGGGGAGGAATCGGACTGATCGTGGGTTTGAGTCAGGTGGTGCTGGCGGTGGCCGTCATGGTGATCTACGAGTGGCGCATGGCACTGATCGCCCTTGGAGGAGTCGTCATCTATCTGATGATGATGAGGTGGTTTCAACGGATTCTTGCAGCCAACTATGACGAGGTCCGCCATGAGGTTGGAGTCTCCCTCGGTGTCATGAGCGAGTCGATATCGGCCATCCCCGTTGTTCGAGCCTATGGAATCGAGGACACCACCAAGGCCCGGGTGGCCGGCGCAATGGAGAAACGATTCCGCATCGAGTTCACGACTGGTCGCTTCGGGAACATCCTGTATTCCACCGCCGAGATATTCGCAGGAATCCTGACAGCCACACTGATCGTCGCCGGGGTTCTCATCGGTATCAATCGGGGGATGAGCGCAGGAACGCTGGTCGCCTTCCTGTTCCTGACCAACCTGCTGATCGAACCGCTGCAGATAGTGGTGGAGACGCTGGAGTTCGCCCAGTCAGCGGCCTCGGGCTTACGTCGGGTGATTGGTGTTTTGGATAGCGAGGTAGAGATCGAGGAGCCGTCAGACCCTGAGGAGCTGCGACCCGGGGGCTTGAGTGTGCGGTTCGACCACGTGGGCTACGCCTACCCGGAGGGGCCTGACGTCCTGACAGACATCTCCCTCGAGGTGGCGGTCGGCTCGCGTGTTGCGGTGGTCGGTGAGACGGGCTCGGGAAAAACCACGTTTGCCAAGCTGGCAGTCCGCCTCCTCGACCCGTCTGCAGGCACGATCCACATCGGCGGCGTCTCGGCTCAGAGGATACCGCTGGCCCACCTCAGAGAGCGGGTGGCTTTTGTTCCCCAGGAGGGCTTCCTGTTCGACGACACCATTGCCAACAACGTCAGATATGGCCGCACCGAGTCAGACGACGCTGAGATCTGGACGGCGTTCCACGAGCTTGGTCTCGGAGAGTGGGTTGATGGGCTGACGGATGGGCTGGAGACCATGGTCGGCGAGCGAGGCGGCAGTCTTTCCGCCGGGGAACGCCAACTGGTGGCCATTGTGAGAGCCTGGATCGGTTCACCGGATCTGCTCGTGCTCGACGAAGCGACCTCGGCCGTCGACCCGGTCCTCGATGTTGCCCTTCGTCACGCCATCGCCAGGCTGACCGAAGGTCGCACTTCGGTGACGATCGCCCACCGTCTGTCTACGGCCGAGGGTGCAGACGAGGTGTTCGTCTTTGATGGAGGAAGACTTGTCGAGCGGGGCCGCCACCGCGATCTTCTGGAGCGGGGCGGGACCTATGCCGGTCTCCACGCCGACTGGGCGTCGGGAACCAACAGTGTCTAGACCGATCCGTCGACGCTTCAGACCTTGGGCGGTGGGAGGTAGCGACCGGTGGTGAACCTGCCCTTGTCAACCTCCACCTGCCAGATAGAGGCTTTCGAGCAATAGAACCTCGACTCGAGGGTCAGCCCGGCCCACATCAGCCGGTTGATCGTCGCCGGTATCACATCTCCATGCGAGCAGAGAACTGCGTTGTTTCCCACCAGCGAGTCGACGAGGTCGTAGGCCGCATCGACGTCCGGGCCCTCGGCGAGTGCCTCACTGATCTCGACCTTCGCTCCGATGGCTTTGGCTAGGGGCTTCACCGTCTGGATGCACCGCTCGGACGGACTGGAGACAATTCGCTCGATCCCCGCCTTCTTCAGCGACTTGGCGATGGCATCGGCCTGCCGCCTACCCTTCTTGGTGAGGGGACGCCCGTTGTCTTTGCCTTTCCACTTGCTGCGATCTCCGGCCGCTCCGTGTCGGAGTAGGTAGAGCGTCCCGGTCTGAGCGAGCTTCTTCAGGTCCGACTCTTTGATGAGCCTGCGGTCGTTGTCGTAATCGAGGATCTTGTTCGCCGTCTTTCGGCTAACCCACTGGATGGCGTCGATCTCACTGTTCTTCTTGAAGCCCGGGCTGTCCGGCAAACGGCGCATGACGTACCAAGCGACCTCCTTGACACCACGGTTCATCCGATGTCGGCTGGTCCCGATGGGTGCGACTATCCGGCAGTGGTACCCCGTTTCCTCGAGGACTTCCCGGACGGCGGTCTCCTCGGCTGTCTCCCCCTTGTCGGCTTTGCCCTTGGGCAGCGACCAATCGTCGTATGCAGGCCGGTGAGCGATCAGGATCTTGAGGTTCCCCTTGGGTGTCTTGCGTAGGACAAGACCTCCAGCGGCTCGGACAACTCGAGTCACAGCGGGCAGGTTAGGGCTTCAGTTGGTTGTTGAATGCCTGGCAGTCATCTCAATGATGTTCGACCGGGTGCTGACCAGCGGTGCGGTGAGCTCGCCGGCCTGGGTCAGGTCGATGGTCACGGCTGCGCAGGCACCGCAGACACGGCGGAGGATTCCGGCGCCGATGTTCTGAGGCTCGCCATATTCATGAAGGCCTTTTCGACAATCGGATCTGCGATGCTTCCGCGGCTTGGTACCCGGGTTTACGTGGCTCACTGCAACCAAAAGGATAGTCACCGAGGAAGGTCAGTGGATCTCTAGTTGGCTCAGGATCCAGTCCACGCCTTGATCTGCCGTGTCGGCAAGGTGGACGTCCCCGGGGAAAGCATCGATTTCGGACACGAGGGTC
>JAPUJM010000201.1 GCA_027296205.1 Actinomycetota bacterium | reverse complement strand
GTCCGGGAAGCGATCGACGCCGTCGACCCCGATCCCGAGCATCTCGGCAAAGACACGCTCGCCGCACTGGTCGAGGCATACATCGTTTTCATGACGGAGCAGGCCGACCTTGCCGGTGTCTACATCGCCATCGCCGTCTCCGGGACCCGCAACAACCCCGATCTGAGGGGACGTTTCCTACGGCATCACGAGGGGCGGGTCGCCCGCTTCGCCGCGGCCATCGAGAGAGAGCACCCGGAAATGGAAGCGGCAGAAACTACCCGACGGGCCGAGACGCTGGTTTCGGCGCTCAACGGGATAGCACTTCACCGGGTCCTCGATCCGAGCTTCGATATCGCCGGGCACAGCCGGGCCCTCCTCCACGGCGCCCTGACACCCCTCTGATGGAGTTTGGCGTACAGGTCAGGGGTGATTGGGACCACGTGCTCGGGGTGGCCAGGTGGGCCGAGGAGCGTGGCCTCATCTCGATCGGGCTGCCAGACCACTACCTGCAACGCGGCGACAACCTCAACGAACCGGCATGGGACCACCTGATTCATTTCGCCGGTCTAGCCCGTGAGACCAAGCTCGAACTGGTGTCGCTGGTGTCTCCGGTGACGTTCCGACACCCGGGAGTCCTCTACAAGATGGCGGTGACCATCGACGAGATCTCCGGTGGTCGTTTCACCCTCGGTCTCGGCGCCGGGTGGATGGACGAGGAATTTGAGGCCTTTGGTCTCCCCTACCCCGAGCTGAAGGTGCGGATGGAGATGCTGGAAGAGGCGATGGCGTACATGCGTGCGGCGATCACCCCGGGCGACAACGGGTTCCAGGGACAGCACTATCAGTTGGCGGACTTCGACCCCCAGCCACGTCCCGCCAACCTGCGTCTCATGATCGGAGGCGCTGGACGTCCCAAGGGCCGTCGCATCGTCGCCCTGTACTGCGACGAGTACAACCTCTACGCCCGCAAGCCCGAGGTGTATCGGGAGGTTTGGGAGGCAACCCGGACCGAAGCCACCGAGGCCGGTCGCGACCCGGATTCGATCTTCTGGACCTCAGCCGGTCCGGCGCTCGCGGCCAAGAAGGACACCGACTACCGCCGGCTTCTCCAAGACATGGCCGACAGAACCGGCCAACCCCCCGAGAAGATCGAGAAGGTCTACGAGGAGCGGGGTTACCCCCACGGACCGGGCTCAAAGGCAGCCGAGATGGTGGCGGCACTGGGCGAGGCGGGCTGCCAGCGCTACTTCCCGCAGATTTTCTCCGACAATATGGCCGACTTCGACATCAACCTCGACGCCTACCGGGGCTAGGGTCGAGAAAAATCCGTTTTGTGAAGATTCGCGCGGCATATACCCGCGTAGATCTTCACAAAACCATCTTCAGGAGGTTTTTTTGAGGTTCTCGATCATGACCGAGCCCCATCTCGGTGGCACCTACGACCAACAACTCGAGGTGGCTCGATGGGCGGAAGCCGAACGCTTGGTTTCCTTCGCACGCTGCGACCACTACCTCTCCGGCGACGATCCCACACCTGACGCCACCGACGCCTTCGCAGTCCTCGCCGGCCTGGCGCGGGACACCGAGGTCATCCGGCTCTGTGTCCTCGTCTCCCCCGTCACGTTTCGCCACCCCGCGGTCATCGCCAAGAACGCGGTCACCATCGACCAGATGTCCGGCGGCCGGTTCGATCTCGGTGTCGGAACCGGCTGGATGGAGCTGGAGCACACCGGTCTGGGGCTTCCTTTCCCGAGTTGGCGGGAGCGCTGGATCAGATTTGAGGATGCCCTGAACTATCTCGACGCCGCCTTTGGCGAAGGTCACGGAAACTACGAAGGGGTCTTCTACAGCCTCGACGCCGACATGAGGCCCAAGCCGACCGGCATGCGACTGGTCCTCGGCGGGAGTGGCCCCAAGCGGACACCGACACTCGCCGGTGCCCGGGCCGACGAGTACAACTTCTTCATCTGCCCACCCGACGAGGCCAGGGCCAAGATCGAAGTGATGCGGGCTGCGGCCGACGGCCGCAGTGTGGAGGCAACGGTGATGGGTGGCGCCTTGGTGGGACGTACCGAAGCCGAGTATCAGGAGCGGCTCGCCAGGTCAGCCGGCAAAAGGGATCTTCAGCCAAAAGAGCTCGAGGAACGCTACGTGAACAATGGCTTTCCGGTCGGAACACCGGATCGTGTCGCCGAAACGGTCGCCGCGTTGGAGGAGGCCGGCGTGGAGCGCATCTACGTCCAGTGGCTCGACCTCGACGACCTCGACACCATGAAAGAGACTGTCGACATCGTCCGTGGCGGCTGACCTACCCGAAGCCAGCCGCCGGTTGCTGGAAGCTGTCCCCCGGCTCGATACCGAGATTCGGTTCTTCCCCGACGGCACCAAGACAGCTGCCGACGCGGCAAAAGCAATCGGGTGTCCGGTGTCGGCGATCGTCAAATCCCTGGTCTTCGTGGTGATCACCGGTGAAGAGGAGGAGCCGGTCGTGGCCCTGGTCCCGGGCGACCTCCGTCTCGACACCGAAAAACTGGCCAACGTGGCCGGCGGCGACAACTCCCGGAGAGCCTCGCTCGACGAGGTGCGTGCAGCGACCGGTTACGCCGCGGGGGGCACTCCCCCTTTTGGACACGCCAATACCCTTCGCGTTTTCGCCGATCAGTCGTTGACACGCAACGACCCGGTGTGGGCTGCGGCCGGCACGCCGACCACCGTCTTCCCCATCTCAGTCGCCGACCTCGACCTGCTGGCCAACCCGATTTGGGTCGACATATCGCGGGCCTGATGCATGGCGCCTCGAATATGATCGTTTGGCCGCCGAGAAAGAAACTCCCCTGGCATTTCTCCTATCCCGATAGTGGAAATACCATTACATCGTGACTCAGACCACCCCCCTCCTCCAGATCGAGAATCTGCACGCCTCACCATTGCGCGGCCCGGCCAGTGACGTCGAAATCCTCAAAGGCGTCAACCTCACCATCAATCCGGGCGATATCCACGCCGTGATGGGCCCCAACGGCTCGGGCAAGTCCACTCTTGCCGCCGTCCTCATGGGCAGCCCCGTCTATCGGGTCACAGACGGCCGCATCCTCTACAAGGGCGAAGACATCACCAAGGCCCTTCCCACCGACCGTGGCGCCGCCGGCATGTTCCTTGCTTTTCAGCATCCCGAAGCCATCCCTGGCGTGTCGGTGATCCAATTCCTTCGCCAGGCGCTCTCCAATCGAACCGGCGTCGACCTCACAGTGCTCGAACTGCGTCTCAAGGTGATGGATGCCATGAAGGATCTGGGCATGGAGTCGTCCTTCGCCGACCGCTACCTCAACGAGGGCTTTTCCGGCGGAGAGCGCAAGCGCAACGAGGTGCTTCAAATGGCGGTGCTCGAGCCAGACCTCGCGATCATGGATGAGACCGACTCCGGCCTTGACATCGATGCCCTCCGCATCGTGGCCGACGGCATCAACAAGCTCACCAGCCCCGACCGCGGATTTCTGATCATCACTCATTACCAGCGGCTGCTCGACTACGTCACCCCTCACCACGTCCACATCTTCATGGACGGCAGGGTCCTCGAGAGCGGCGGTCCGGAACTGGCCGTCAAGCTCGAGGAAGAGGGATACGATTCGTTCCGTGCGGTGTTGACATAGTGCGCTCGTGACTGATCTCTCATACCTGAAAGCAGACTTCCCGATCCTCGACAACGGGGTGCATTTCCTCGATTCGGGATCGTCCTCACAGAAGCCGATACCCGTTCTCGAAGCGATGGACCGCTTCGCTCGCACCTCTTACGCCAATGTTCACCGGGGCGCCTACAAGCTCTCCGTCGCGTCCACCGAGGCCTACGAGGCAGCCCGGCGACGAGTCGCCGATTTCATCGGAGCGACCGACGAGCGGGAGGTCATCTTCACACGTGGGGCGACAACCTCCCTGAACACTGTCGCCTTCGGCTGGGGGCTGGAGAATCTCGCCGAGGGAGATCGAATCCTGACCACTCAGATGGAGCACCACGCCAATCTGGTGCCGTGGCAGATGGTGGCCAAACGAACCGGAGCCACCCTGGACCATGTCCCCATCACCGATGACGGGCGACTCGACATGGCCGTCCTCGAGTCAAAACTGGGACCGGACACCAAGATTGTCGCCGTGACCGGAATGTCGAATGTCCTCGGCACGATTCCCGATGTCGCTCGCATCGCCGAGCTCGCCCATCGACACGGAGCAAGAGTCATCGTCGACGCCGCCCAATTGGTGCCCCACACTTCTGTCGATGTGGGTGGACTTGGCGCGGATTTCGTCGCCTTCTCTTCACACAAGATGCTGGGGCCGACGGGCATCGGCGTTCTCTGGGGCCGAATGGACGCGCTGGAGGAGACCGAGCCCTTCGAAGGTGGAGGCGAGATGATTGCCGACGTCACCCTTCACGAAGCGACCTGGGCCGACATCCCCCATCGTTTCGAGGCGGGGACCCCACCCATCATCGAGGCTGTGGGGCTTCATGCCGCTATCGACTATCTCGACTCGATCGGGATGGACAAGATCTTCGAGCACGACCAGGAGTTGACCGCCATTGCCCTGGAGCGGCTTGTCGACGTGCCCGGCATCGCCATCCAGGGGCCGACCGACATGAAGGACCGCGGAGGTGTGGTCTCGATGACGATGGACGGTGTGCATGCCCACGACCTGGCCACGATCCTCGACGAGCAGAATGTGGCAGTACGGGCGGGCCATCACTGCGCCAAGCCTCTGATGCGGAGTCTCGGTGTGACTGCCACCGCCAGGGCCAGCTTCTACGTCTACAACGAAGAGGCCGACATCGACGCCCTCGTCAGTGGTCTCCGCCGTGCCGGCGAGATCTTCGGGGTGAATTGATGGCACTCGAGGAGCTATATCGCGAAGTCATTCTCGACCACTATCGGAACCCGCGTAACAAGGGGCACCTGGAGCACCCTCAGGCGTCAGCCCAGGGTGTCAACCCGCTGTGCGGTGATGAGATCACGATCGAGGTCTCCTTCGACGGCGACAGGGTTTCGGAGGTGGCCGTCGACAGCCAGGGCTGCTCGATAAGCCAATCGTCGGCTTCGATGATGACCGAGGCGATCAAGGGTAAGTCCCGCGAGGAGATCAACGAGCTCGTCGGCCGCTTCCGTCAGATGATGTCACTCGACGCTGGCGACGACCCCGGACTCGATCCGGAGAGACCCGGTGCGGTCCTGGGCGACATCGAGGCCCTTCAGGGAGTCCGTCAGTACCCGGTTCGGATCAAGTGCGCCAGTCTCGGCTGGAATACGCTGCTGGAGGCGTTGGACGCCAGGGAGCCGGCGGGCTCCTAGTGTCCTGAGTCGTAAGTTCGTGCTGATCTCGCCCAGGCATCGGC
>JAPUJM010000200.1 GCA_027296205.1 Actinomycetota bacterium | reverse complement strand
CGAATCCGAGTTGCGCACCAGCGTGGTACCGCCCTTCCAGGACACACCCACACGGTGGTAGTAGCCGCCGATCACTTCCAGCGGCTCGAGAAGGAAGAGTTCCTCGGTAGGTGACTCGAAAATCCTGATATCCGCTTCACCTGCCCAAACGTCGGCGATCTCGCCGTCATAACCACGCATGGTCACCAGCTCGTCCATCGAGGCCGAACCGTCCGACTCGATCGCCGGCCAGTATCGGTTGTGAAGCATCGGATGAGCGTTGACGAACCCGGGCGCCGCCTTGGTTTCGACGAGTTCGATCCGTATCTCTGCGATCCGCCGGCCGGCAGCGGCCAGCGTTGCGCCGAATCGGCCTCCGGCTTCCAGACGAGGCCCGGCTCGACCGATTGTGATCGGCCTTGTCATCCAGATATCCCCCAGCTTCTTGGGATAGCCCTGGTGATATCCGCGGACCAATGCGAAGTCCTTGTCGACCCATATGTACGGGCATCGACTCCACGGCTCGCCTTCCCACTGGCAACGGATGACTGCGAAGACCTCCTTGTACTGACTGCGCACCGGATCGAGAGTCTCCTCCAAGGTGTCTCCGGCGCTCTGCCAATCGGCCCAGATCAGCGCCACCGCGCCGGGATCATCAGCGGCCAGAGTGGCGCCTTCCGGAAGCAACTCGGCAACACGGTCCGGATGGGTGCGGTACTCCACTGTCAGCATCTCTCCCGAGTAGTGCCAGGGGGGCTCGGGAATCAGTGATGACTTGCCGGATGGAGTCTTGGGGAAGAGAAACCCGGGCATCAGAGGAACGGCAGGTACTCGGACATCTCCCAGTCCGTCGTCCACTTCTGATAACGGGCCCACTCGGCGCGCTTCACGGTCACAAAACCGTCGACGTATGCGGGACTGAACGCCTCTACGTAATCGTCGTCCTCCTCGAGAGCATCCAGGGCCTCTTTGAGGGACGCCGGGGGGATGACGTCGGTGGAGGCGTTCTCTATGCAGTCAAGTGTCTCGACGGGCGGCAGTTCGTAACCCTTCTCGTATCCAAGAAGGGCGGCAGTCAACACTGCGGCCACCCCCTGGTGTGGAGCAACCGAGCCGTCGGCCAACCGGTGCTCGAGTCTCGTGCCTTGACCCCGTGCCGGTGGCACCCGGACAGTGACCCCACGATGGTCATAACCCCAGTTGGCCCAGTAGCCACACAACGAACCGGGCTGAAGACGCTTGTAGGCGTTCACGGTCGGTGCCAGCAGGGCAGTCATGCCCACATGATGGTGAAGCATTCCCGCCATCGCGGACCGGGCAAACTCGCTGAGCCCGTCATCCGCGCTCTCGTCGTAGAGGACGTTCGCACCGCTCTCGTCATTGAAAGAGAGATTCACATGGATACCCGAGCCACCTCGATCGTTGATCGGCTTGCCCATGAATGTCAGGAGGAAGCCGCGGCTGGCCGCGATCTCTCTGGCCATGACCTTGAACAGGAAGGCATCATCGGCTGCACGTAGGGCGTCGGTGTAGGCGAGTGTCAGTTCGAATTGGCCGTTGTCGTATTCACTGTTGACCGATTCGAGAGGGAGCCCGACCCTCCGGGCCGTGGCCATGATCTCGTCGATGGTGCCCGATGGGTCCACTGCCATCCCGGTCCCGTATACGTACGCGCCGGGACTGGAGAGAGGCCGCCAACCCCCTTCACCGTCCTTCTCGAACAGAAACGCCTCGAGCTCGATTCCGACCATCGGGCTCAACCCATGGTGGCTCCACTTCTCGATTGTGGCTTTGAGGACGTTGCGGGGCGCAAACGGAACGGGAGTGCCCAGCCGTGTGATGTCCGGGATCACCACACATGTCCCCTCCTGCCAGCCTGGTCGGATGTCACTTCCGTCGAAATTCGCATCGCAGTCGGGGAGACCCTCCATCATGAGGGCGCCATCGTGTGGTGTCATCACCCGGTCGAAGCCGAGGGTGAACAGGGAAATGGTGTGGGCGGTGCCTGACTCCGCTTTGTCCGGAGTCAGATACTTGCCACGCGCCAGCCCGAGATGGTCGGGCCAAAGCAATCTGAGTCGTTCGAATTCGATGCTCACGTCTCTCCTGGTCTCGCCAGATCGTAGATGTGACGGATCTCGATGCGCAGAGCAAAGTGATGCCGATTACCTTGAATATCGATGAGCAGCCGTCTTGAACCGAACCGAGAACAGCGCGACGACCTGACTAGCCAGGTCGTCGCCTATCTCGCCGATTGGTTCGACAGGGCTTCCGAGATGGAGGCGTGGGGCATCGACCTCGACCCTGAACAACTCGAGGAGTTACGCCGACCACCTGTCGAGGAAGGTCGTGACCTGGAGTCGATTCTGTCGGACCTGACCACGGCCGGAAGGGCCGGGATCTATCACCCGTCGGGTGGTCACATGTCATATATCCCCAATGCGGGGCTGTACTCAGCGGCACTTGCCGACTTCCTCGCCACGGGTCTCAACCGATACAGCGGTGTCGCTGGTGCCGCCCCCGGCTTCACCGCCATCGAGCATGGTGTAATCGACTGGTTCACTTCGATCTTTGAGCTGGGGCCCGATGCGGCAGGTTTGCTGATGTCAGGTGGGTCGATGGCCAATTTCACGGGGATCGTCACCGCACGCACTGCTGTGCTCGGTGAGCGTTTCGCCAATGGAGTTCTCTATGTGACACCTCACACCCACCACTCCGTGGCCAAGGCGGCCCGTCTCGCCGGATTCCGCTCGGACCAGATCGTGACGGTGGATGTCGACGATGACCTCCGGATGGACGTCAACAGGCTGAGTGAGCGCATTGTCTCTGACCGCGGCGAGGGCAATAGGCCGTTTCTGGTCATTGCCTCGGCAGGAAGCACCGACACCGGGACCGTTGATCCCCTCGACGACATTGCCGACATCACATCGTCGGAGGGCCTTTGGTTGCACATCGATGCCGCCTATGGCGGCTTTTTTCAACTCACCAAGCGGGGAAAGGGAACACTGAACGGGATCGCACGTGCCGACTCGCTTTCCCTGGACCCGCACAAGGGACTGTCTATTCCCTTTGGTGTTGGAGCACTGCTGGTTCGTGACGAATCTGCTCTGGTCGACGCTCACCAGGGTCGGGGTGCCTATCTACGTGACGAGGACAGCTACATGGGACTCCGGGATATTTCGTCGTTGGGCCCGGAATTGAGCCGGCCATCCCGCGGGTTGTCGGTGTGGCTTCCACTCCAACTTCATGGCGTGGCTCCTTTCCGCGAAGCTCTCGACTCCAGCCTCGATCTCGCCGAACACGCCTACAAGCGACTGAGAACGATCGACGGCATCGACGCCAGATGGGCCCCTGATCTGTCGGTTGTCGCCTTCATGTTTGACAACGACGAACTGGGCCGTTCGGCGTGGGAAGCGGTCAACGCCGACCGCACTGTCCACCTCAGTCCCACGATCATCGACGACAGATTCGTCCTCCGATTCGCCATCCTCAACCGACGATCGACAGTTGAGCACGTTGATCACGCCATCGACATCATCGAAAAGACACTGATCGGGTAAGTGGAGGACGGGTCTCTAGGTGTGCTGTCCCCCGAGGTTGTTGACACCCTCGGTCTTTGGCGAGCTCGACTAGGCAGTCCAGTCACCAGCTGGAACGCGATGTTGCGACAGGTCAATCGAAAGAACACTCCACACCTTGATATCGATCGTGAGGGGTCCAGAGAGTCGGTAGTGTCGAATCTGCTGGAGCAAGAGAATCCACGAGGAGGAGTGAGTGCCATGGCGCAAGTTGTCGCCTCAACGCAGATAAACACTGCACCCGAGCCCATCTGGGCGCTCCTGTGCGATCCGCATCGCTACGCCGAGATCGCGGATCCGACCGAGCGAATGATTGACGTGCCCGACCACGAATTTGGTGTCGGCTACGTCTATAAGGAGTATGGCGGCATCAAACCCTTCCTAGGTGAAAGCGAATGGCGAGTGACCGAGTTCGAGCCGATGCGACGCCAGGTGCACATCGGCGACGACGGCAGCATGACAATGAATCTGGGGATCGAGCTCACGCCGACCGATGGTGGGACTCGATTGACGCAGAGCTTGAGTTTGACGCCGCGCTGGTACCTCGTTCCGGTCAACGTGATCCTCTGGCCGCTGATGATGCGGAAGCGGGCGCAAGAGGCTATGGACAAGACGGTCGCCAACGTCAAGCGGATCGCCGAGTCATCTGGCTGAACGGCGCCCTCCGAGCAAAAGGCGCCCACGCCACAGCGGAGGCGCGACGCCTCACGCATATCACCCGATCTGGAACAAGAACCGCACACCCTGCCCGATGTGCGATAACGGCCCTTCGGCGCTCGACCTCACTTGCTGTTCGCCACTCCGCGTATCTCATTGGGCGGCAACGGCTTAGGGCCGAGTCCCTCCGAGTGTCAACAACGTTTGTGGGCACCACATCTAGGGCGGTGGGATTCCTGATGTGGTGTAGGCATGTCCCAGTGGGCTGGTGAACTGGTGGTCGCCGTTGGGTAGCCGCCGTGGTTTCCAGGGTGCTTGATGTTTGGCCCGGTGGTGGTGACGACATAGCGGCGCCAGGTTGTTTTCGGTGGTGGGTCCACCGTCTTTGACGGCAACCGTGTGGTCGAGGTCACAGTCACCTGAAGGCATGCGACATCCGGGAAAGACACATGTTCGATGTTGTGCTTGCACCAACCGTTTCAGGGCAGCGCTGGGTCGTCTCGGCATCAGTCCGACGTCGAGGATGGCCCCGTCGGTGTCGGTGATCGTG
>JAPUJM010000020.1 GCA_027296205.1 Actinomycetota bacterium | reverse complement strand
TCGAAATCAAACTGAGGTCCACATCCCCTGCACTCGTCGAGATGAGAGCGGATCCTTGACGAGGTGACCGAGTCGAGCTCAGAGTCGAGGTACAGATAGAGGTTCTCGAGTGCCTCGTCGCAGTCTTTTGTCATGGTCTTTGGGCGTCCTCCGGGAGCAGCCCCCGCTGCTTTGCAAATTCCCACAACCTCTTCTGCATCGCTTTTCTTCCGCGATGAAGACGCGACATCACGGTGCCAATGGGAATGTCGAGGATCTCGGCGATCTCCTTGTACGAGAATCCCTCGAGGTCGGCGAGCAGCACCGGCATCCTGAAGCTCTCAGGGAGTTCTTCGACAGCTTGCTTGATTTCGGATTCGACCAGACCGTCCAGGACCCTGTCCTCGGTCGTTCTGGCAGCCTCAGCGGACTCCTCGGATCCGAGCCGCCGGTACAGATACATGTCCTCGACAGTGCCGAGATCCACTTCCGAGGGCCGGCGAGAATCCTTGCGGTACTTGTTGATATAGGTGTTGGTGAGGATCCGGTACAGCCATGCCTTGAGGTTGGTGCCCTCCTGAAACGTGTGATAGGCCCGGTAGGCCTTGAGGTATGTCTCCTGGACGAGGTCCTCGGCATCGGCCGGGTTGCGGGTCATGCGCAGGGCAGCCGAGTACAACTGACGTGTGTACTGCATTGCGTCCCGCTCGAAATCCGCCTGATCGGCCATGGAGCCGGGACGCTAGCTGGGCGTGGGAGAAAAGGTGGAGGCGACACCCGCAGGACGTCCCGGTGGACCCGCAGTGGTCACAGCTTCATGGGACTTAGGTCCCTGGCTCCCCCGGAGAGAAGGCTCGCACTGTCTCGTACATGAAATCTCAAAGTGATGGCACCCCTGCCGGCGCCTTCGACAAGCTCTTGATCCTGGTCGGCATTATCGGAGCCGCCGTGTCGATCCTGGCGGTCCTCGTGGTGATAAACGGCGGTGGTGACGATTCTGGTGACCATGAGGCGGCCGCCGGGGCCGGCACAGTCCAGACTGCGCATTTTGAGCTCACAGGGTTCGAAATCATCGGCGACGACACGGTGGGGTCGGGACCCACCCGTTTCGAGGTCCATAACTCGGGCGCGGTGACCCACAATCTCGTGCTCGAAGGTGGCCCGTCTACTCCGGATCTCAGCAACGGAGAGTCAGCCGTGCTGGATGTCGGCGAGCTCGAACCGGGTGTGTACACCCTCTTCTGCTCCATATCCGGGCACCGTGAGGCCGGAATGGAAACGACCATCTCGGTCGAGCAGGGCGCTGAGGCATCCGGGGGCGCGCACGAAGATCACGGCGATGAAGTGGATTGGGATGCGCTGGACGACGCCATGACTCAGTCGATACTCGCCTTTCCCGCCGAAACCGAAGGCAAGGGCAATCAGAAGCTCGCGCCGACGATCCTGGCGGACGGGACCAAGGAGTTTCACCTGACCGCGGCCATCAAGCCTTGGGAGGTCGAGCCAGGAAAGATCGTCGACGCCTGGACCTACAACGAGCAGGTGCCCGGACCGGTCATCGAGGTTGACCTGGGCGACAAAGTGCGGGTGGTGGTCGACAACCAGCTGCCGATGGGAACCGATATTCATTGGCACGGGGTGCGCACACCAAACGATCAGGACGGGGTTGCCCCTTTGACCCAGGACCTGATCAAGTCGGGCGAGACGTTCGTATACGAGTTCGAGGCGATCAACCCCGCAATCGGCATGTACCACGCTCATCACCACGGACATGTGCAGATCCCCAACGGGATGTTTGGCGTCTTCATCATCGGGGACACGCCTTTGCCCCGGGGACGAACGATCTCAGGCATCGAGATACCAAAAGACCTGGAGGTCACCCAGGAGATCCCGATGGTTCTCAACGATGCCGGTGTGATCGGGCTGAGCCTGAACGGCAAGTCGTTCCCGGCCGCTGAGCCCTAGGTAGGCAAGGTCGGAGACTGGGTCGTGGTCCATTACTACAACGAGGGGCTACAGAGCCATCCGATGCATCAGCATAAGTTTCCTCAGCTGATCTTCGCCAAAGACGGGATTCCTCTCGACAATCCGTATTGGGCGGACACCGTGAACATTGCCCCCGGCGAGCCCTACTCGGTGCTCCTCCAACTGAGCGACCCAGGTGTGTGGGTCTGGCACTGCCACATCCTCACTCATGTCGAGCGAGACGAGGGGATGTTCGGAATGGTGACAGCCTGGAACGTCGAGGAAGCCTGAACGAAGCTTGGAGCCGGAGAGGGGAGTCGAACCCCTGGCCTTTCGCTTACGAGGCGAATGCTCTACCACTGAGCTACTCCGGCGGATCATCAAACAGTAGGGCCGGTTTGTGCAACGGGCTAAGTGGTGGCAGTTGTCGCGGGTCACCCCTGAGTCGGGTGTGCTCCCTCAGCCGTCGAATGCTATTTCAGACGTCGGAGCCGAGGGAGGCGAAGAGGTTCGCCAGGACCATCTCCCGTCTCAGGTTGGCCTGAATGTCGACGACCGCATCCAGGACATCCTCCGCCGACCGCACCGCCTTGCGAGGAGGGACATCGGTGAATGGCGCCAGTTCGAGGTCACTGTTGCGCACCGGGCCTCCCATCTGCAACGACGCCGAATCGGCATACCAGGAGGCGAGGATCTCCAGACCGCCCACCAGCAGTGACATCTCGACACGACGCCTCGCTCGCTGCGCCTTGTCCTTGGACAGGTCGTCGGGAACCGAATCCTCGACCAGGGGAGCCAACTCTTCGAGGACCACCGAGGCAAGCCGGTGGCCGTCTCCGGGACGGGGAGTGACCTGAGCCGGAATCGACAACCACAACTGACGGAACTGCGCCACCTCGGGATGAGTCATCAGAGCAAGGGCCAGACCGGGACGACCACCGGAGACAACAGCAACGCCTGTGGCCCGATCGGAGTCGAGACCCTCCGACTCGAGGGCTGCAACGATCACCGCCAACGGGACCCGACCCAGAAGGATGGTCCGGCACCGCGATGCGACGGTAGGGGGAAAGTCGTCTTCCGACTCGGCAACCAGAAGGAACACCACTGATGGCGACGGTTCCTCCAGGGTCTTGAGGAGTGCATTGGCGGCCGACTCGGTCATCGACCCGGCATCGGGGAATAGAAACACGGTCCGGTCGGCCTCGATGGGGGACATCGAGGCTCGGGACACGACCTCCCTCGCCTGATCAACCCCAAGACTGGTGGCGCCCTCAGGCTCGACAATCGTCAGATCCGGATGGGTCCCGGCGAGAGCGAGCCGACGGGAACGCTCATCAGAGTCACCACCGAGCAAACCAGCGGCAAAACGCAGGGCAACGAAGGCCTTGCCCACCGAATGAGGGCCGACGAAGAGGTAGGCCTGGCCCGGGTTCTCCAACTCGGATGCCAACAACTCCGTCACCTTCTCGTGGCCGATCACGTCGGCGAACAGGGTGGTCAAAGCACCACCGCGGCAATCATGTCGACCAGTTCGTCCGTCGGCAACGACCCATCGAGGACAACGACTCTGTCAGGCTCCTTTTCGGCCAGACCCAGGTAGGCGTCTCGAACCTTCTCCTGGAAGTCGATCCCCTCCTTGCCAATGCGGTCGGCCACGTGCTGTCGGGCCAGCGCTGTCTCCGGGTCGACATCGAGGACAAAGACATGGTCCGGAACCACTCCGTCGAGTCCCTTCTCATTGATCGCTCGCACATCCTCCTCACCCAGACCTCGCCCGCGTCCCTGGTAGGCAATCGAGGAGTAGTAGGTACGATCGCTGACGACCCACTTGCCGGCGCCGAGTGCGGGAGCAATCACCTGCCGCGCCAGCTCGGCTCGCTGAGCCGCAAAGAGGAAGACTTCGGCCCAATCATCGAGCCTCTCCGAATCGAGCAAGAGACCTCTGACGATCTCCCCCAAGGGCGTCCCGCCGGGCTCGCGGACCGTGACGACTTCTCCTCCTTCGGTCTCCAGACGGGCGGCGAGAGCCACGGCAACCGTGCTCTTGCCGCTCCCGTCGCCACCCTCCAGGGCGATGTACTTGCTCACAAAGGCCACGCTAACCCCTGTCAGTGACGCATTATCCACATTGACATAACCACCAGACATAGGGTCAACTCACCAGCAATGTCCAAGAGTCTCGTAATAGTTGAGTCGCCAACCAAGGCGAAGACCATCGCCGCGTTCCTCGGGCCGGAGACGACAGTCGAGTCGTCCATGGGGCACATCCGGGACCTCCCCAGGTCGGCATCGGAGATCCCGGCTCGGGCCAAGGGCGAGGATTGGGCGCGCCTCGGCGTCAATGTCGAGGCGGATTTCGAGCCGCTATACGTCGTCCCCAAAGAGCGAAAAGCCCACGTCAGGAAGCTGAAGGAGCTTCTCAAGGAGGCCGACGAGCTCTATCTCGCCACAGACGAGGACCGCGAGGGTGAGGCCATCGCCTGGCATCTGGTCGAGGTGCTCAAGCCCAAGATCCCCGTTCATCGCATGGTCTTCCATGAGATCACCAAGCCCGCCATCGAAGAGGCGTTCGCCAACCCCAGAGACCTCGACAATCGGCTGGTCCAGGCTCAAGAAGCCCGGCGCATCCTCGACCGTCTCTACGGCTACGAAGTCTCACCGGTGCTCTGGAAGAAGATCCAGCCGAAGCTGTCAGCGGGCCGAGTTCAGAGTGTTGCCGTCAGAATCGTCGTCGAAAGGGAACGGGAGAGAATCGCCTTCGTCCCCGCCGCCTACTGGGGAATAGAGGGGTTCTTCGCCAGAAGCGACGACCTGGACAAGTCGTTTGGCGCCCAGCTCCATTCCGTCGACGGAGATCGGATCGCATCTGGAAAGGACTTCGACAGCGAAGGCAAGGCAAGGGAAAATGTCATAGTCCTCGATCAGGAAAAGGCGACCGCTCTGGCCGCGGCCTTGACGGAAGCGGACTTCGCGGTGAAATCCGTCGAGTCGAAGCCGTACACACGGCGGCCCTACCCACCCTTCCGAACGTCGACACTGCAGCAGGACGCCGGACGCAAGCTACGTTTCTCCTCTTCACGCACGATGTCGGTCGCCCAGAAGCTCTACGAAAAGGGCTACATCACCTATATGCGCACGGACTCGGTCGAGCTAGCCGACTCCGCTCTTGCCTCGGCGAGGACGCAGATCGCCAAGCTCTACGGCAAGGAGTACCTCTCACCCAAGCCCCGGAGGTACTCGGGCAAGGTCAAGGGAGCCCAGGAAGCGCACGAGGCGATCCGACCGGCAGGGGAGAGCTTCCAGACGCCCGAGCAGGTCGGCAGGGACATCCGGCCGGACGAGGCCGCCCTGTACCGGCTGATCTGGCAGCGGACCATCGCCTCGCAGATGGCCGATGCCAAAGGGGTGAGTGTCTCGGTCCGGATCGGGGCCACCGCGACCACCGGTGAGGACACCCTCTTCTCGGCCTCAGGAAGAACAATCACATTCCCTGGGTTTCTCAGGGCATACGTCCAGGGTTCTGATGATCCGGAAGCGGAACTCGACGACAAGGAGAAGGTTCTGCCCCGGATGGACGAAGGTGACACCCTGGCGACGCAGCGTCTCGAGCCCACCGGTCACGAGACCAGACCACCCGCCCGGTTCACGGAGGCGTCACTGGTGCAGAGGCTCGAAGAGCTGGGCGTCGGACGACCCTCGACCTACGCCTCGATAATGACAACGATTCAGGACCGGGGCTACGTCTTCAAGAAGGGCTCTGCCATGGTGCCCACATTCACCGCCTTCGGAGTTGTGTCTCTTCTCGAGAACCACTTTCCGAAACTCGTGGACTACGAGTTCACTGCCTCCATGGAGGCCGACCTCGACCGGATCGCCGAGGGCAAAGAGGAGTCGGTGCCCTGGCTGTCGGCCTTCTACTTCGGTCACGATGGGTTGAAGGAGAAGGTGGCCAACCAGCTCGACGAGATCGATCCCCGGAAGATCGGGACGATTTCCGTTGGTGAAGACGGGGAGGGTGTTCAGATCTTCGCCCGAATCGGCCGGTACGGGCCCTACGTCGAACGTCTCGAGGAGCGGGCGTCGGTGCCAGATGACCTCGCCCCTGACGAGCTGACCGTCGAGAAGGCGACGGAACTGATCGAGAGCCAGAACGCCGGGGACAAGATCTTCGGGACCGACCCCGACACCGGTCTCACTGTCTACGGCAAGACCGGCCGATTTGGCCCCTACATTCAGCTCGGCGAGCAAGAGGAAGGTTCCAAGGAGAAGCCAAAGCGAGCCTCCCTCCTCAAGTCGATGACACTCGACGAACTCGGTTTGGAGGACGCGCTGAAGCTTCTCTTGATACCCCGATCGGTGGGGGCCGACCCGGACAACGTCGAGATCGTGGCCCTCAATGGCCGCTACGGGCCATACATCCGGAGAGGTGATGACAAACGCAGTCTCGAGACGGAAGAGCAGTTGTTCACGCTGACTGTCGAGGAAGCATTGAAGATTCTCGCCGAGCCGCCTCGACGTCGCGGACAGCAACGCTCGGGACCGTTGCTCGAGGTTGGCGAAGATCCGGCTTCGGGCAGGATGGTCACTCTTCGGTCCGGTCGCTACGGCCCGTATGTCACCGACGGAGAGGTCAATGCCTCCCTTGGGAAAGCGGACTCACCCGAGAGCATCACGATTGAGCGGGCGGCCGAGCTTCTGGCGGCACGACGGGACAGATTGGG
>JAPUJM010000002.1 GCA_027296205.1 Actinomycetota bacterium | reverse complement strand
TGAACCAGCCGGCGCGCCGGACGTGAACTGCTCCGACAGCCTGGTCGGTGATATAGGGAAAATGCCGGTGAAGCTCAGCGGGTCCAAGGATGTCGACACCGTCGTCCGCATCCTCATAGGGCAGAGGGCCGGGATGCTGTCTCACGGGCCCGGCCGAGAACCTTGAGGTGATGTGCGCTTCATCGACCATCGCCCGCAATCGGTCGGCGTCCGATGTTACGAACAGGTATCCGCGTTTACTCAGGCCGAACACGTCGGATGACTCCTCGGCCATCTCCTCGAGAAGGTCTATCGAGCGGTTCATGAGTCCGACCATCGGCTCGTTGGGCCACCAGTTCCGGTAGCACTCGGTCGACTTGTCCGAGGTGAGAGTCAGGGGCGGCCTCGGGTCGACCATCACAATGTCCTTCATCCCATGTCTGGCGGCCAGGTGAAATGTGGCCGAAACGCCGGCGATGCCGGCACCGACAACCACGGCGTTTGCCCGTCGGCTCACGGCTCAGCTGGCGAGGTGAGCCCGGACCCGGGCTGCCACAGCCTCAGGAGTGAATCCGAAGTGGTCGGCCAGATCGCCGGCAGGAGCCGACGCACCGAAGTGATCGATCCCGATGCTGAGTCCATCCGATCCCACGATTGAGCTCCAGCCGAACGTCGATCCGGCTTCGACCGATACCCTCGGGGCAGAACCGAGAACCTCGGATCGGTATTTGCTGGACTGTTCGAAGAAGAGCTCCCAGCAGGGCAGGCTCACCACCCGGGCCGTAACGCCTTCCGTGGCGAGTAGATCAGCGGTATCGAGTATCAAGGGCACCTCCGATCCGGTGGCAATCAGGGTCACGTCATTGCCTTCACGCACGACGTATCCGCCCTTGCCGACTCCACCCGGGCGCGGGGCCATGGTGGGAAGACCCTGACGGGTGAGGATGAGGGCGACCGGGCCGTCGTGGCGATTGAGGGCGATCTCCCAAGCCTCGATCGTCTCGTTGGCGTCGGCCGGGCGAATAACCCAGAGATTGGGCATGGCCCGAAGTGAAGCAAGGTGCTCGATCGGTTGGTGCGTGGGCCCGTCCTCTCCCAGGAATACCGAGTCGTGTGTCCAAACCCAGATTGAGGGCAGGCTCATCAGCGCCGAGAGGCGGACCGCGGGACGCATGTAGTCACTGAATATGAAGAAGGTGGCTCCGTAGGGTCTGAGCCCGCCGTGTATCGCCAGCCCATTGACCACGGCTCCCATACCGTGCTCCCGGATTCCGAAGGGGATGTCGCGGGCGGCCCGGTCATCCTTCGAGAAGAGTCGGGATGAGTCGATGACGGTCTTGGTGGATCCGGCCAGGTCGGCGGCGCCTCCGATGAATCCGGGGACCTTCTCTGCGATCTCCGTGAACAACCCTCCGGACGAGGCTCGAGACGCCACCTCCTCGCCGACCTCGAATCCTGGCCCGTCGAGGCTCACCTCCGAGGTGGAATGGAGAGCCTGCCAGAGGGTCCGTTGGCTCTCGCTGGCCTGGTCAAACCGCCGGCCCCACTCCTCGTGTGTGGTGCGACCCCGGTCCAAAGCGGTTCTGAAGAAGTCATAAACCGAGTCGTCGACCCAGAACTCAGGGTCGATGGGGTAGCCCATCATCTCCTTGGTCATCTTGATCTCATCGTGCCCCAGTGGCTGGCCATGAGAGGCCGAGGTGTCCTGGAGATTGGGGGCGCCGTGAGCGATGTGTGTGTGGCAGATGATCAGGGAGGGGCGGTCCTCCTCGGAGAGGGACTCCTCGATGGCCTGGCCTATGGCCTCCCGGTCGTGACCGTCGACTCTCACGGTGTGCCACCCCAGCGCCGAGAACTTTTGGGCGACGTCCTCGCTGAAGGTGATCTCGGTTGAGCCATCGATTGAGATCCGGTTGTCGTCGTATAGGTAGATCAGGCGACCGAGCCCGAAGTGGCCTGCCATCGAGCCGGCCTCCGAGCTGATGCCCTCCATGAGGTCACCGTCTGACACGAATCCGTATGTCCGGTGGTCGACGAGGTCGGCGCCGAGACGACTGCGGAGGTGAGTCTCGGCTACCGCCATTCCGACACCCGTGGCGAATCCCTGACCGAGGGGCCCGGTCGTCGTTTCGATACCCAGCTTGTGATCGATCTCGGGGTGGCCCGCGGTGTGGCTACCCCACTGTCGGAAGTTGCGGAGGTCTTCGAGGGACAGGCCGAACCCGGAAAGATGGAGGATGGAGTACAGGAGCATCGACCCGTGTCCGTTGGAGAGAACGAACCGGTCTCGATCGGGCCATTCGGGGTCGTCGGGGTCGACGTTGATGAACCTCGACCAGAGGGTGACCGCAATGTCGGCCATTCCCATTGGCATTCCCGGATGACCGGAGTTGGCCCTCTGGACCGCGTCCATCGCCAGGGCCTTGATCGTGTTGACTGCCAACTGCTCAGTTGATGGTGATTCCGACATCGGCGGCGAGGATACATCGACACTCGGCGGGACGAGACTCGGGAATTAGCTCTTCTGTCGAGTGATACTCGGGTGATGACGCAGCACGACATCGGGCCTTTTCGGGTCGAGGGGGCGACGGAGCGGATCCGAACTGTCGTCGCAGCCGGCATTGTCATCGTGCTGGGAGAGCCGGTTCTGACCGGTCTGGCCAGGTGGGCCGACCCCGAGATCCTCCACAAGGCCATCTCAGCCTGGGCCAACATGACTGTTCGCTTTCTCGATATGCAGGTCGACGTGGAAGGTCTCCACCACGTTGACTGCGACCAGAGCTATGTGGTCGCCCCGCTGCACGAGGGGTTTGCCGACCCTCTCCTGCTCACACGGCTCCCGCTCCGACTTCGCTACCTGGTCAGAGATGAGCTGTTCGACTGGGCTCATCTCGGAAGATTCCTCAGAACATCAGATCAGATCGAGGTTGCAGCTGCGTCGGGCGCTCGCGAGCTTCGACAACTGCTCGGCCACTGCCGCGACGTCCTTG
>JAPUJM010000199.1 GCA_027296205.1 Actinomycetota bacterium | reverse complement strand
GTAGTCACCCCAATCGCGGACGTGAACAATCTGCGAGTGGCCTCCCGAGGCGAGGAGCACAACGGCGGGTGGAACAAACTCTTCAAACTGGATCCGGGGCGCCATCAGGTGGCCCTCCATGTGGTCAACGCCCACGAACGGGAGCTGACGTGCCCAGGCCGTCGCTTTGGCAAAGGAGTGCCCGACGAGGAGTGCTCCAACCAGACCGGGGCCTGCAGTGGCCGCAACACCGTCGAGATCATCGGGGTGAACTCCCGCATCGGAAAGGGCCTTGTGAGTCAAGGAGCGAATCGATTCGACGTGGGCCCGGGCAGCCACCTCCGGGACAACCCCCCCGAAACGGGCATGAAGCTCGACCTGAGAGGAGAGGACGTTGGAGAGTGGCTCGGCGCCACGAACCACCGCCACCGCCGTCTCGTCACAACTGGTCTCAAACGCGAGGATCGTCGGATTCATGTCAGCCGCTCCGCGTACTCGGTCGAGTCGATGTCATGGGCCCACATGATCAGCGCGTCGTCGTCGTAGTAGTAACCGGGGCGAACCCCGACGGGCGCCAGTCCCAGCCCCGAGTAGAGGGAACGGGCTGCCTCGTTCTCGGATCGCACCTCGAGGGTCAGATGACGGGCACCCCCGGCGATCGCCGACTCGATCAGCCCGATCATCAGTCGTCGCCCGATCCCCTGCCCACGATGGTCCGAGACCACGAGAAGGTTGGTGATGCGCGCCTCGTCGCCCACCAGCATCACGCCGCCGTAACCGCAGACCACACCGTCGTCGGCGACGAGGTAAGTGCGGTCCTCCGCCGAAAGCTCGCTGTTGAAGATCTCCTCTGTCCATGGCTGGGGTTGGCCGATCTCCTCCATGACCAACGCGGCGGCCACATCTGCCGGCTCGAATCGGCGAACCATGATCACGCCGACCCCCATGGACCCTCCTTGCGAAACTTGGACCAGTTGATGTTGACGTCGGGCTCCCGCAGATAGAGCGGCCGGATGTCATCGGGCGGAGGGAAGTCACGAGCCTCGAGCCGACCATGTCCTATCTCGGCTAGAGCCACCGCGTAGGGGTAGCGGGGTCGACCCGTCTTCACTTCACTCATCCCCCGGAAGAAACCGTCGGGCAAGGCTCCGACGTCGCCTACAACAAGACTCTGATCTGCTCTCGACTGCAGCATCGCCCGCAGCACCTCAGGCTTGAGAAGCTCGGTCGATCCCTCCTTGACCACGCCCCCGGGGACCGGCCGGTAGGTGGCCGCCGCGAATTCGCCCCTGCGGACATCGACGAGAGCCCAGATCATCCGGTGCCCGGTTCGGGCTTCGAGGGCGAGGGCGTCAACCGACAATGCGGGTATGAGAGGAATACCGAAGGCAGCGGCGAGGCCCTGGGCGGTGGCAAGCCCGACTCGAATGCCCGTGTAGAGACCGGGGCCCACGTCGATGACAACGCCATCGAGATCCTGAGGAGACCACCCAACCTGGGCGAAGCAGAAGTCGATCGCGGGAACCAAGAAACTGGCATGACCCACTCGATCGATTCGGGACGCAGCAGCGAGGGTGGTGCGATTCTCCACTAGAGCGACGGAGGAACCGGGGGTAGACGTCCCGATCGCAAGCAGCTTCATGTCACCCCTGCCAGGTTTCGGCCCACCCAGTCGCCGGACGGAATCAAACGCAATACGCGGGCCTCGTCCTCCTCGACACTGAACTCGACGCGGAGATGATCTGCCGGCAAGGCCGATTCGACGGCGTCACCCCATTCGATGACCAGAACGCCGCCCTCGGACATCTCGAACACATCGAGGTCGTCGAACTCGTTGACCGACCCGAGTCGGTAGACGTCGGCGTGAACGAACGGCAAGAACCCAGAGTCGTATTGTCTAACCAGGACAAACGAGGGCGATAGCACCTCCTCCTCGACGCCCAGTCCAGTCGCCAGACCGCCGGTGAACAGCGTCTTGCCGACACCGAGGCCACCAACGAGGACGAGCGTGTCCCCGGGTCGGAGCACAGAGGCAAGCCGGGCGGCAAAGGCACGCGTGTCGTCTTCGGTCTGGCACCGAACCTCTATCACCGGAACAGCTCCATCTGTGATCCCGACAGCTCTTGATCGGACTGGGGGTCGGACGAACTGTGCTCTTCCGCAGTGGGCGTCGAGTCCAGCACTGCGCGAACGAGCGCAAAGTCCTCACGCATTTGGTCTTTGACCCTCTCGCCTCCCCGCAAAGCAGCAGCAGGGTGAAACGTGGGGATCAGGGTTGCGCCAAGCCACCAGTCGTATCGCTGCCCTCTGAGGCGGGTGATCCCGGTCTCGGTTCGAAGCAGGAGCTTGGTGGCGAAGTTTCCCAGTGTCATCACCACTTCGGGCCCGATCATCCGGATTTGCTCCTGAAGGTACGGCTTGCAGGCCTCGATCTCGTCGGGTCTCGGATCCCGATTGGCCGGCGGGCGGCATTTGAGAACATTGGCGATGTAAACCTCGGGTCGGGCGATGTCTATTTCGGCGAGCAGTTCGTCGAGGAGAAGACCCGCGGCGCCGACAAAGGGCTCTCCCTGAAGATCTTCGTTTTTTCCCGGTGCCTCCCCGACGATCATCAGCCTCGCCAACCGGTGACCGGCCCCGAAGACCACATTTGTCCGCGTCTCAGCAAGACCGCATTGAGTGCAGATGAGGGCGCGCTCTCGCAGCGCATCAAATTCAGAGGTGGTGCTCGTCACCGAGTGTCCTGATTCGTAAGTCCGTGCTGATGTCGCCGAGGCATCGGCGTTGCTGGGAAGGACGCACAACGAAGGCGCATCGGCGAGATGCGTCGAGGCGGAGGACGAAGCCAGGGACGCTGAGGGCCGGCAAGATTCCGTGCATGATTTGCGACTCGGGACACTGGACCATTGTGCCAAACCAATTGTCAGCTCGCGGCCGAACGAACCGCGTTTTCGAGAGCCGACGCGGTGGCGCCAAACGCTGCCTCGGCGAGAACCTCCACGTCGGCGACCACCGGCCCACAAGACACGGCGAAGGCGATGTCCCCGTCCAGACGGGTGTGGGCAGGACGCATGCACACCGCGAGGGCATCGTGGGCCCGAACCACCAATCGGCTCAGCTCACTCCGGGTCAGCCGGGCGTCGGTGACGACCAACATCAACGTGGTGTTGGTGAAAGACTCCGGCAGCAGAGCCGGAGGCCCCGGCTCGGCGTCGCCGCCGGTCAACGACTCGCCCTCGACGGTGAACACGTCCCCAACCGCGTTGGCTGCGACCAGGGCGCCAACCCTGGCGTCGCCGGCCTGCCGCAGGCCAGAGCCAAGACCGCCAGGTTTCATGTGCTCGAAGCCTCGCCACTTCGCCACCGTGGCGCCGGTCCCGGCCCCGACGCGCCCGGATTCAACCGGGTCGGCAGAGGCGTCCCGATAGGCGGCTTCACCTTCGTCGGGACCCGGCCGCACCGAGGGGTCACCGGAAAGGAGGTCGAAGAGAACCGCTGATGGAACTATCGGAATGTTGCCTGCCGGCGTCTCATGACCCCGACCGTCTGATTCGAGCCCACGCATCACGCCGTCGGCAGCAGCCAGTCCGAAGGCGCTGCCACCGGTGAACAGGATTGCCTGGCACTGTTCAACACGCATCCCAGGCTGCAGTAACCCGTACTCCCGGGTGCCCGGAGCCGCCCCTCTCGCCTCGGCGGTCACCACATTGGGCTCCGGCAAGACGAC